>JBBKVU010000327.1:0-26762 GCA_037968595.1 Comamonas sp. | reverse complement strand
CGCGGGCACCGACTGGCTGCTGGTCGTGGCGCTGGATGAAGCCGAGGCCACGGCCGGCCTGGCAAGCCTGCTGCAGACCCTGGCGCTGGCCATCGTGGTGCTGGCCTTGCTGGCCGCGGCCGTGGCCGCGGCGCTCACGGCGAAGTCCTTCCGCCGGCTGTCACAGGTACGCGATGCCATGGACAAGATAGGCTCGGGCGGCGGCGATCTGTCGCAGCGCCTGCCCGTGGAGGGCAGGGACGAGGTAGCGCAGATCGGCGCCTCGTTCAACCGCTTCGTGCAGCAGATCGCCAGCGTGCTGCGCGAGGTGCGCAACGGCGTCGATTCCATCACCACGGCCACCGACGAGATCAAGGCCGGAAACCTGGATCTGTCGACGCGTACCGAAGACTCGGCCAGCAGCCTGCAGCAAACTTCGGCCGCGTTGTCGCAGCTCACGGTGACCGTGCACCAGTCGGCGCAATCCGCGGCCCAGGCCAAGCGCCTGGCCAACACCGCCAGCGAATCCGCGGGTCGCGGGCGTGCCACCGTGGGCGGAGCGGTCGACACCATGGACGAGATCGCCAGGTCCTCGGTGCGCATAGGCGAGATCATCGGCGTGATCGACGCCATTGCCTTCCAGACCAATATCCTGGCACTGAACGCCGCCGTGGAGGCCGCGCGCGCCGGCGAGCAGGGCCGCGGTTTTGCGGTGGTGGCGGCCGAAGTGCGCAGCCTGGCGCACCGCAGCGCCACGGCCGCCAAGGAGATCAAGACCTTGATCGACGCCTCGGGCGCCAGCGTGCGCACCGGCACCGAGCGCGTGCGCGCGGCCGGCGCGACCATGGGCGAGATCGTGGAAGGCATCGAGCGTGTGTCGCACATCATTGGCGAGATCCACGGCTCCATGACGGAGCAGAGCACGGGCATCGTGCAGATCAACCAGGCGGTCGTCGACATGGACCGCGCCACCCAGCAGAATGCGGCTCTGGTGGAGCAATCGACAGCGGCCTCGGCGGTGCTCAACGAACAGGCCCACAATCTCGCGGATACGGTGAACATGTTCACCTTGGCGCCCGAGCGTGCTGCGAGCCCTGCGGCCCCAACGCTCCAGCTGACGCCTTGAAAACGCACGGCTGCCGGCCGTTGACTCGCCGCTGGCCGCGCTCGCAGCGCGCGAAGGATTCCGAAAGCGCGAGGAGATGCGTCAACTCCGCTCGGCACAGCGCGTCAGCCGCACGGAAGATAGCCTGCCGCGGCCGGGCCCACGGCCTGTAAAGCGCAGCCGTGTTGGAGGTAATCGCATTCCATCGGGCTGGATCATGCGACCCGCAGACCCAGGCATCTTCGGGTTTATTTCTCCTATGCAGGCGCATGCTGGAAAAAAATCGCCTTTCACCAGAACCCCATGAATCATGTCTGACTGAATTCAGGGGTGGTAATTCATGTTTAATCGACGGAGTCAAATGATATGGGCGAAATTATTTCGACGGCCAAGTAATCTTCTTGAGAATTTGACTGGTCAAAAATTGTTTGGTCGACTGTGCCGTCTGGTTGACGATAATCCAAGTCGGCTATCGAGAAGTCTATTGAATTCTGGTGGTGTGGGTAATCCTTGATATTGTCGTAAGCTGACTTGATGTCTTTTATGTATTCGTTTTTGCTGACTATTTTGTATTCATTTTTTGATTTTGTTATTCTTGCAAAAATTATTTCTTTTTCTTCTCTGGAGTTGTAGTGGGTTTTTAGTATGTATTTCCCAATGTCTGCTATGAATTTTTGCTGTTTTTCAAATTTATTCCCGAGTTCATCTATGGTTTTTGGCATGAATTTTTGTTTTAGCATTTTTTCCAGAGTGTCTTTCGGGGAATTTGATTTTATGAGTTGCGTGCATTGGTTTTTGGTAAACCCGTGAATGTTGAAGCTATCAATTCGCGGTATTGAGTCCATCTTGGCATAGTTGTATTTTTGATCTCCTTTTGTTTTTTCCTCTCCCAGGATTCTCGCAATAATCTCGTCGTAATTCTTGTTGTCTATATGTCCAAGGCGGCAAATGGTTTCAGATGCATCCAGAGGTGATCGAATTTCTTGGATTTTTCTGTCGTTATCTGTGAGAATTATTTTTCCGCCATCATTTTTCTTGTTGCAAGTGTTTATGGTTTCATGTGGCCTGAAATTCTTTTCATCGTGAACAATAATTAGATATGTGTCTAGAAATAAATAGTGTAGATAATCTGTCCCTTTGTGGAAAAAACAATGTTCATTGGTTTCTGTTTCGGATTTTTTGATTTCTGATATTTTTTCGTAAGAAATATCCATGTATTTCTTCAGTTTGATGAAATGATATTTTGCATCGTGATAGCTGACATCCCTTGGCAGTGGAAGGTCCAGATCATAATTCTTGGTAGTGCTATTGGTCTGACTGCTTGAATTGATTTGTTGAATTGATTTATTCCCTTGGTCTTGCTTCAAGGGTATTGAGCATGTGGGTGGCGGGGGAGATTTGTCTGGCTGCCGTGCTGCTGCATAGGAGAAATTGGCTGGACTGGGTTTTTCGATTTCCTGCATGTACTCCGGCACCTGCATGTGCTGCGGCATCTGCAGATAATTTTGCCCTTGCATGTACGGTGTGACCTGTGGGTACGGTGGAACCTGCGGATACTGCATGTGGAATGGCAGAGAGTTTCCCGATTGCAGAATATTGTTTTCAATCTCGCGCAGCGTGAGGTGCATCGTCAGGTAAAACCTGTCATATAACGACTGGTTGCTATTTGCATGGCATGGGGTGGGGGCGAAAAACTGAGCGTGCTGATTTGGCGATCCAAGCTGCACATATGGGCTGTTGCTCATATCTGCGTAATGTTGTGCAGGAGCGGCGTGCTTGATTTGCGCCCCATGACTTCTGTCGTCCCAATGCCGCGGATCGGTTTGTGCTGAAAATTGCTCCTGTGGCCAGCGTGTCGCATAGCCCGAGGTTGGGCTGGGCCAGGCGCTGACAGGCTGTTGCTGCGCGCAAGGCGGCTGAAGTTGCGTGTTTGGATCCGTGCTATTTGGCGGCGTGGGTGCGAGCGGAAACGCTGAATGTGCGGGTTTCACCGTTGGGCAAGTGCCTTGCCATGTTGGCGGCTTGTGCCAGGTGTGGGCCCTGGGGGCATTGTTGGTGCATTCGGCAGCAGTTGATGGCGGTGGAGGCATGGGTGTTCCAGACATATGAAGTCAATTAATTTAAGCTATCAATACTTCAAAGTCTGTAGGAATTTTCTAATTCTTGTCGTGTTCGACGCCCACTATCCGGATCTGCCTGCGCAAAGAGGTCCTTGCGCTGGGCCGCTGCATGTACTGCGCGTCGATTCATCGGGCACTCAACGGGTGTAATCGACGAATGCGAGGGCCGCGCCTGCCTGTACCGCGATAGGACAGAGACCTTCGGGCTCCGGCTGTCTTCAGTATGAAAAAAGCCCCGCATCGGCGGGGCTTGGCTTGCAATGAATGGGCGCTTCCCCACCCGGAGGTCCAGGCTTGCAAGCGGGGCATGCGCGTGCGCGCATGCCTTGCACAGGCTTAGAAGTTGTGGCGCAGGCCGATTTCGTAGCCCGTGAGCTTTTTGCCCGCGTTGGGCGTGGGGCTCAGCGACGAGCCCAGCTTGCGTGCCGCCTTGCCGTCGTTCTTGATGTGGGCGACGGTGGCGTAGATTTCCGTGCGCTTGGAAAGCGCGTAGCCATAGCCCAGGGCCAGGCGCTGCGAGTCGGCATCGGCCTGTTTCTTGTCCTCGAACATCGAGTAGGCGGCGCGCAGCTCGCCCTGGCCCAGCGCCATCTTCAGACCGAAGCTGTACAGGTCCACGCGCTTGTTGGCGCCGCGGTCCGAAGCGACCAGCACCATGGGCGTGAAGCTGCCCAGCTTGTACGAAGCGCCCAGGTTGAAGGTCTTGTAGTCCACGTCCGCCGTGGCCGTGCCGCCGCGCGCCACGCCGTAGGCGCCGGCCACGTTCAGCGCGCCGGCGGCATAGCCCAGGCGTACGCCGGTGCTGCTCGACAGGCTGCTGTTGTCGGCCTGCTCGCCAAAGCTGTGGGTCACCTGGCCATATACGCCGCCGAGCTTGGGCAGCAGGTAGCTGACGCTGTTGGAGACGCGCTTGGGGTTGGAGCCTTCCGGCGTGCCGGCAGCCGAGCCGCTGATCAGGCTATGGCCGTTGATAGCGCCCATGCCGGCATCGGCAAAGGCATGGAAGGTTTCCAGGTTCTGGTAGGCCGGCGTCTTGTCGCGGCCCACGCGCAGCTCACCGAAATTGCCCATCAAGCTGAGAGTGGAGCGGCGATCGAACTTGAAGCCGGCTGCGGCGCCGTCATCGACGGTCACACCGCCTTCGAGCCAGAATCCGGCCTTCAGGCCCGAGCCCAGGTCCTCGACGCCGCGAAAGCCCAGGCGGCTGCTGGAGTTGCCGCCGTTGGCCAGACCCGTGACGCTCTTGCCGGACGTCGAGAGATGGGCTACGGAGGCATCGGCCACACCGAAGAGTGTCACGCTGGAGCTTTGGGCCATGGCACCGGTGGCAAGGGTGAGGGCGGCCAGGGCAAGGAGTTGTCGTTTCATGCTGTTCAAAATGTGAATGGATAGCGCAAGGCCCGGGCGGACAAGCAATCGGGGCAATGATCACTTTTCCGCGCGGGGCTGAATCCATTAGACAAATTGAAGATGAAACAATAGTTACAAACCCTAAGCTTTCATTAAAAACGCGGCTTGCGCTGCTGGGATGCAGGCGAATCGGCAACGAGGCACACCGCGGTCTGATCTCCGCGTCGGTTCAGCGCAGGGCGGCTCGCATCATTGTTGCCGATTCGACGAATCTGCCGAAGTCTCGCGACCGCTGGTGCTCAACAGGTTTTCCATCGTGCTGTAGTAGGCGTTGGAGTCTGCTGGGCTGCACCAGAATGCCTTGTTGCCAATTACAAAAAGACGTTTTTTGGCACGCGTAACGGCGACGTTGATCAGATTGGGTTTGCGACCGGCGAAACCGGAGATGACTCCGGGGCGGCTGGGGTCGCCGCCCAGCAGGAAGATCACGAAGTCCGCTTCCTTGCCCTGGAAAGTGTGCACCGTACCGCACATTTCTTTGGCCGTTTCATCGCCAAATATAGGGCGCAACATGTCTCGCATGCGCTCGCTGACGAGCTTGAAAGGAGTGATGACGTAAATACGAAGCTTTCCTTTTTTATCGCGTACTTCATTGTTGGTAAGCAAAGCGATGCCGCCCAGTACGCGCTTTGCCTGTGATTCGATCCAGTGGCCTTGCGCGTCACCATCGGACGCATGGAGCCAGGCACTGGAGGGGCCGAAGTGACTGCCGTCATCTCTGGTTCCATAAACCATCTTGTTTTCATAGGCGATGGAGTTGGCAATCTGGAACATCGGGTTGGTGCAGCGGCGATGCACCACCAGCGGGCAGCCAAGCCAAAGCTCCGTCCCATCTTCCTTGGATCCCATCAAGGTGCCATAGCGATTGGAGCGGTCGGCCAGGGTCTGAACCGAAGCATCGGGCGGTATATATTTCGCTGGCGTGGCGCAATAGTTCTGTAACGGAGTCACCAGTTCCTGGGGAATGCTGACCACGGGTTCGAGCTGTATAGGATCGCCAACGATCACCGCCCGCTTCGAGCGCCAGATTGCCCCAATTGCCTGCTGAGGCGCGGCTTGGCCGGCTTCATCTATGAGGAGCCAGGCGAGGTCGTCGGCCTTGACGCCCTTGAAGAGGCGCGGAAACGAGGCAAACGCCGTCGATACCAGCGGAACGACAAGGAAGAACGCGTCCCATAGCGGCATGACTCCACCTGTGACCCGGCCGCTGGGAAGCTTGCCTTGCAGCAGGTCCACGAACACCGACAGCGTGGGCTTGAGCTTGCCCCAGGCGTGCACAACAAATGCCTTGTGCAAATCCATGGACGCGACAAACAACGCGCGACGGGCGCTGAAGAGCGGGCCAGGTTCTTGATAGGGCGAAGCCTTGTGGAAGTCGTCGCGCGACAGCTCTGAGAGATTCCAGGCGTTGGTGGTGGCTCCCGAAAAGCCGGCCAGAGCCAGCTTCTGTGCCATGGCCTCTAGGTCGCTGCTCAACTGTGCTGCACGGGTCTGGACATCGATCAGTTGTGCCGCTTGTTCACGGCGCAAATCACTCAAGCGCAGAGAGTCCTGTTCAGCCTGCTGGGCATCCCGCTGGGCATTGGCATGTACCGTCGCTACTATTGCCAAACTGCAGTGGTCGGTAAATCCGGCATTCGCCATGCGCATGCGTGTCGCAGCCGCGGTATCCCTGCATCTCTGTTCCTGATCCTGCAGGGAACGCAGTTGTTGTTCCCACAGCTCAATCGCGTGCTTCAGTTTCTGCGCGGTTTGGAAAGCGGCCTGCGCATTCTCGATGAGAGCAGTCAACTGGCGATCACGCAGCTCCCACGCGACGACCTTGTTCTTTGAAAACCATCGTGTGAGCAGGCCAGGTTTGGAGCCATGGTGGTTGGCAAGATTGCGCTGGCTTGCCTGTTCGGCACTCTGCGCCTGTACCATCTCCATGCTCAATTGCTTCAGTTCTCCGCCGGGGCGGTTCGCATGGTGGCTGCGCACTAGAGTGACTGCAGTGTCGAGTTGGTCATCGGACGCCGCGCGTGCTCTTGCATGTTCCAGATGCGAAGCCGCGGCTTTCAGCGCCGCATTCGCGCCAGCCCAGGACTTTGTTGCCGTGTCGGCCTCGGTCTCGAGTTGCCGCAGGTGGAGGGTCAGTGCGCGTTCCTGTGCCTGCAGTTGGGTCAGCTGTTCGCTGAGCTTGGGCCTAAGCGCCAGCGTGTCGACCAGACCTGCCGCTTTTGCAATTTGATTTTCTGCTTCCTCGCGGGCGATTCGATAGCGGGCCCGGGCGTCTTCCCATGAGGGGATGCCGGCTCGTTGGCTGGCTATCCATTCAGGCAGAGACACCTGGGCCAGAGGATTGGTCTCGCCATTGGCCAGCTTCTTGGTCTCTTTGTTGGTATACCAGAAGCTGCTGGCAAAAGCGTTGCGATTGCTGGAGTTTCCCAAGGCGGCAGATATCAGGCCCCAGGTCTGCGCATCTTCCGGTCGGCTTTCTTTCCTGCCCAGACCCATGGAGTCCGAGACTTGGGAAAAGTAATCCAGTTGGATCTTCTCATCAATGGAGCTGAGCCCGGGTAGCTCGCGGCTGATGTTCTCGACGGCACCGTTATTGGCGCTGGTCACCACGATGCCATAGCCACACAGCGATGCAGCAGGCTTCCAGGCCGCATCCTTGTGGTTCTCGACTGCCAGGGCTTCGCGGAATGCGTCCTCGGGGCGTTGGAAAGCCATCAACGCATCGGCGCGCTGCTGAATCACCATCGCCACAATGTCCTTGAGCATGGTGGTTTTGCCGGTTCCCGGCGGTCCATTGACGGAGAACAGGCCGGCGTGGGCAAGATCATGCCGAATGGTGTTCACTGCAAACTGCTGCGCCGTCACCAGCGCGTGAGCGCCAGGCCATGCAGCTAGCGGCAGCTTGCTAGGGTGCACACCCTTGAGAAGCGGAGCCTTGTCGCCATCTGCGTCCAGATCGACGCGCTCGCATGATTCCATGCTCGCAAGGAACTGGTTGAGCGTGTTACCGGTGTTCCCAGCGAGAAAAGCACGCTGGACCGCTTCTATGTCGGCGGCGTAGAAACTATTGAGTGGGTCATCCAGTTCCTTCTTGTTCTTCTTGCTTGCGCTCTGTGTCTTGATGACCCAGGGTGCTTCGCGGGATGGATGCCACCCCAGCTTTTCAAAAAGCAACGCGGTCATCTCGCGAATGTCGTCGGCGGTGACTGTTCGGTAGGTCTCGCGGATTTCCTGCGCCTTGACCTCCTCCTTCTCGCTTGCCAGCAAGGTGGAAACCGTGGCGAGTTCCTTGCTGTTGGGCGTTTGCGGTGGAAGAAGGGTGTTCTTCACCAGCAAAGTCTTCAGGGCAGCCACCGTGGCCGCTTCGGCGCCATCGAGGCCAAAGAACCCGCTGAAATCGAAATGCGTTTCGCTGCGGCCTGAGCGCGCCAGATTGCCAAGCGCCCAGGGCGTTGAGCTGACAAAGGGCTGGCCAGCCACATAGCCGTTTTCATCAATGGGAAGTACCAGCGACGCGGCATCCGCCGGTCCTGCCTTCTCGTCGTCAGCAATGGCCGGCGTGCCAATAATGACGCGCGCTGCGTTGGTGTAGACATCGCCTGGAAGCACACCGGCAAAAAGCAAAAAGCGCCGGGTGGAGTGCTCTCCCACGAAGAACAGCTTCTGGAGATCGTCCTGCTTCTTCGGATCGACCCATGGCATGTCTTGGTCGGACAAGCTGTCCACGTGGATTTCCCAATTGCACACGCCCTTAGCGCATTTCACCTCCGGAGGCTTTTGCGGGCTGAGGTACTCAAAGGCTTGCCAGAGCTGCAGAGCGGAGGAAACATTGCTCTTGAACTCTAAATTGTCTGCATTCATGGCCGGCAATCATAGGCTTGGCGAGCCCGGGCCTTGATGAAGTGGCAGGACATATGTCGTTGAACCGCATTTCATGTCCTTTGCCTGGAATGCCCGCGGCGGATGGCTTGGCCACGCCGGTGCACATTGAAGCCGGCCGCAATCACGTGCCTGGCTGCAAATCACTCCATCACGATATGGGCGCGTTTGCCCGCGGCCTTGAATGTGGCGATTTCATCGGCCACTTTGGCCTTGAAGGCCGGGGCGTCGAGAAAGCCCGGCTCCAGGCCCGCGGCCAACATTTTTTCCTTCACGTCCGGCAGGGCCATGATGGCCGCCAGCTCGCGGCCCAGCAGTTGCTGGATGGCCGCCGGCGTGCGGGCGGGCGCGGCCAGGCCGTAGAAGCCGTCAAAGCTGGCATTGGCCAGCTTCAGTTCTCCAAGCGTGGGAACGTCGGGCAGGGCGGAAGCGCGCTGTACCGATGTCACGGCCAGGGCGCGCAGCTTGCCCGACTTGATGTGGGGGCCGACCGACGGGATGGTGTCTATTGCATAGTGGATCTCGCCGCCCAGCAGGGCCATGGAGGCGGGTGCGCTGCCTTTGTAGGGTACGGCCAGCACCTTGATGCCGGCTTCATGGGCAAACATTTCCCCCGCAAGATGGGGCGCCGAGCCCGTGCCGAAGGTGGCATAGCTCAGCTCGCCGGGCCGGGACCTGGCCAGCGCCACCAGCTCGGTCAGCGTCTTGACGGAAGTTGCCGGGCCGCTGACCAGCACCAGCGGCGCCTTGACCAGCAGGGCAATCAGGGCCAGGTCTTTTTGCGGGTCGTAGGGCATGCGCTCCTTGAGCGCGGGAACCACGGAAAAGGTGGACGAGCCCGAGACCATCAGCGTGTAGCCGTCGGCCTGGGCCTTGGCCACGGCGTCGGCGCCTATCATGGTGCTGGCGCCCGGCTTGTTTTCCACGATCACCGGCTGACCCAGGCGGGACGACAGCTTGTCTGCCACCGTGCGCGCCACCACGTCGGTTGCACCGCCCGGCCCGAAGGGCACGACGATGCGTATCGGTTTGCTCGGGTAGGCGGGAGCTTGTGCCTGGGCGAAAGGCGTGGCCAGTGCCGCAGCGCTGAGCAGGGAGGCGGTGAGAAGGTGGCGGCGTGTGGTCATGGTGGCGGCGATCGGGAAAGGTTTGCCTGCATCGTAGAAAGTTTGCCGCCTTGCCACCATCAGAGAATAAGAAACCCAGCCTTGCCGGATCGGCAAGGATCAGGGTTTACATGGAGCGATCCTGGGCCGCAGGCAGCGTGGTCTTGAGGTAGTCGAGAAAACGTTGCGCCGCGTGCGGCAGGGTGCGCCCGGCAAGGGTCTGCAGCTCGATGTCGCGCAGCGCCATGCCGTGGTCGCGTATCGGCACGCCGCGCAGCGTGCCGTTTGCCACCATCTGCCGTATCGTCACTTCGCCGGCCACCGTCAGCCCGCCGCCATGGCTGACAAAACCCATCAAGGTGGGCCAATGGTTGGTGGCCAGCACGGGCTCCAGCGGCAGCTGTTGGCGGCTGCAGGCAATGTCTATCATCTGGCGCACCGTGGTGCTGGGCATGGGCAGGGCCAGCGGGTGGGCGCACATGGCGCGCAGGCTCACGGTCTTGAGACCGGCCAGCGGGTGGTCGGGGCGCATCACGGCCAGCAGCGGCGCGGGCTGGCGGTATTCCACGCGGATGTCGCGCTCGGGCTGGCGGCTGAAGGTCAGGCCCATGTCGGCATTGGCCTGGCGCACCTGCTGCGGTACCTCGGCCGGCAGCAGCACCGCCACCTGGAACTGGATCTGCGGGTGGTGCAGGCGGAACTGCTGCATCAGCCGCGGCAGGAATTCGCCGGCAAACCCTTCCGTCACCGCCAAGCGCACCTTGCCCGAGCGCAGGCCCTGCAGCGCCATGATGCCTTCGAGCGCATGTTCGGCATCCATGCGGCTGCGCCGGGCGTGCACCGCGAGGATTTCGCCGGCCGCGGTCAGCACCATGCCGCGCGGCTGGCGCTCGAACAGGGGCGTGCCCAGATCCTGCTCCAGCCCGCTGATCTGGCGGCTGATGGCCGATGTGGCGACATGCAGCCGCGCGGAGGCCTCGGTCAGTGAGCCCGACTGCGCCACTTCCAGAAAGTAGCGCAGGGCGGTGTCTTGCAATTGGTGAGCGTGCACGGTGGGTCTGTGGTGGTTTGCCGATTCGGCAATGGTAGGTTGAAAATACGGTGATTGTGCTGGGGCAGCGCTGTCTCTACGCTTGGCGGCCTCTATCGGCCCAGGCCGACATACATGCTTACCGGAGATCCCCACCCATGAGCCGAGACCACGCCCTGCAGCGCGCCACAGACTACTTTGACAGCGGCGAACTGCGCCAGAACCTGGCGCAGCGCGTGGCCTTTGCCACCGAAAGCCAGGAGCCGGCACAGGCGCCGGCGATGTCGGCGTATCTGCGGGAGCACATGGTGCCGCTGCTGGAGTCGCTGGGTTTTGTCTGCCAGATCTGGCCCAACCCGGTGGTTGGCGGCCCGCCGTTCCTGTTTGCCGAACGCGCCGAGGCCGACGCGCCGTTTGCCGTGCTCAGCTACGGCCATGGCGATGTGGTGCGTGGCTACGCTGCCCAATGGCATGCAGGGCTGGAGCCCTGGAAAATGGTGGTGGATGGCGACCGCTGGTATGGCCGCGGCACGGCCGACAACAAGGGCCAGCACAGCATCAACCTGGGGGCGCTGCAGCAGGTGCTGGCCGTGCGCCAGGGGCGGCTGGGCTATACCTTCAAGCTGCTGCTGGAGATGGGCGAGGAAGTCGGCTCGCCCGGTCTGGGCGCAGTGTGCGAACAGCAGCGCGAGGCGCTGCGCGCCGATCTGTTCCTGGCCTCCGACGGCCCGCGCGTGGCGGCCGAGCGGCCCACCTTGTTCCTGGGCTCACGCGGCGGCGTCAATTTCGATCTGCGCGTCCAGCTTCGCCCCGCGGGCCACCATTCGGGCAACTGGGGCGGCCTGCTGCGCAACCCCGGCGTGCGCTTGGCGCATGCGATTGCCTCGCTGGTCGACGCCAATGGCCGCATCCTCGTGCCGGGCCTGCTGCCCGCGAGCCTGCCGGGCAACGTGCGCCAGGCCTTGCAGACGATACGCGTGGGCGGAGGCGCCGACGACCCGGAAATCGACGTCGACTGGGGTGAGCCGGAGCTGACCCCGGCCGAGCGGGTGATCGGCTGGAACTGCCTGGAAGTGCTGGCGTTCAAGACCGGCAACCCCGAAGCACCGGTCAACGCCATTCCCGGCCATGCCTCGGCCCATTGCCAGATACGCTACGTGGTGGGCAGCGACAGCAGGAACTTCATGCAGCATCTGCGCAGCCATCTGGATGCGCACGGCTTCAGCGACGTGCAGGTCGAACAAAGCGGCCCGCTGATGGAAGCCACGCGCCTGGACCCCGACAACCCCTGGGTGCGATGGGCGCTGGCGTCCATGCAGCGCAGCACCGGCAAGGTGCCGGCGCTGCTGCCCAACCTGGGCGGCACTTTGCCCAACGATGTGTTTGCCATGGTGCTGGGCCAGCCCACGCTGTGGGTGCCGCATTCCTACCCCGCCTGTGCCCAGCATGCGCCCAACGAACACCTGCTGGCCAGCGTGGCGCGCGAGGCATTGCCGCTGATGGCCGGTCTGTTCTGGGACCTGGGGGAGCAGGGCGCGGAGATCGCGCGGGCTTGCCGCGCCGGGCAGTGACTGGCCGGTGATCGGCGTCGATGTCATGGACACGTAACATCTGTACACCTACCATGGGTCCTTCCACAACGGAGGAGACAACCATGAAGATGAAACTGACGGTACTGGCCCTGGCCACCACCACGCTGCTTGCTGCCTGCGGCGGCTCGGACGCGCCCGACTACAACACGCTGGACGGCAAGCGCCCGCTGGTGGTCGGCCACCGCGGCGCCGCCGGCTACCGGCCCGATCACACGCTTGAAGGCTACAAGCTGGCAATCGAGATGGGGGCCGACTTCATCGAGCCCGATCTCGTGGCCACCAAGGACGGCGAGCTGATTGCCCGCCACGAACCCAACATCACCGGCACGACGGACGTCGCCAGCCGGCCCGAGTTTGCCAGCCGCAAGACCACCCGCATGGTCGACGGTGTGGCCGAGACCGGCTGGTTTGCCACCGACTTCACACTGGCCGAGATCAAGACGCTGCGCGCCATCCAGCCGCTGGCCGAGCGCGACGCGTCGTACAACGGGAAATTCAGCATTCCCACGCTCAAGGAAGTGCTGGACCTGGCCAAGAGTGAAAGCACCCGCGTGGGCCGCACGATCGGGGTCTATCCGGAAACCAAGCACCCCACCTACCACGTGGACGCCGGCCTGAAGCTCGAGGACCGCCTGCTGGCCATTCTGGCCAACTACGGCTACACGCAGAAAAGTTCGCCGGTCATCATCCAGTCGTTTGAAGTCTCGAACCTGAAGTACCTGCGCACCAAGACCCAGGTGCGTCTGTCGCAGCTGATAGACGGTGACGATGTGGCGCTCGGTGGGCAGGTCACGCTGGCCGCGCCCTTCGACAAGCCGTATGACTTTGCCGTGGCCGGCGACAAGCGCAATTTCATCACCATGCTGACCCCGGCGGGCCTGGCCGAAATCAAGACCTACGCCGATGGCATCGGCCCCTGGAAGCCTTACCTGATCTCGTCCAAAGGGGTGGATGCCAATGGCGACGGCAAAGCCGATGACGTGAACAAGGACGGTGTGGTCGACGAGCGCGACCGCAGCATGCTGCCGGCCACCTCGGTGCTGAAAGACGCCCATGACGCCGGCCTGGTGGTGCACCCCTTCACCTTCCGCAACGAAGCCAAGCGCCTGGCATCGGACTTCAAGGGCGATCCGGCGGCGGAATACAAGCTGTTCTTCCAGCTGGGAGTGGACGCGGTGTTCAGCGACTTCCCTGACACCGCAGTCAAGGCGCGTGCGGCCCTGGACAACTGAGGACCATGGAAGCTGGGCTTGCGCCCAGCAAGCGTGCCCGCCCGAGGCGGTGCGTGCGGCGTAGATGGATGCGCGCTGCTCGCCAAGGCGAGGCAAAAGAAAAGCCCCTGACTCTTGCGAATCAGGGGCTTCCATTTGGTGCCGGAAAGATGAATCGAACGGGTTTGCACGATTGTGCAATAGTTGCTGAAAAGTGAAAAAAATCAACAACTTAGGTTTGTTTGTTTTTTGGTGAAGAGCAGCCTGTGCAAGCATTTGCACGAGTTCTCTACCCACTTTTACCCAATTTCTACCCGAGATAATGCATGCCAGCACCCCAAAAGACTGCCTCCGGAGCCTGGCGCATTCAGGTGTTCTATAAGGGGCAGCGCGATGCGGGGACCTTTCCTACCCAGCGCGAGGCCCGGGAGTGGGCGGATGCGCGGCGCACCGAGTTGAAGGCGGCGAGTCCCGGCGGCTATGCAGCTGCCAAGATCCTGGGCGAGTCCTTCACCCTCAACGATGCGATGATCAAATATGGCGAAGAGGTTTCGCCTGAGAAGCGTGGTGCGCGCTGGGAGGAGCTGCGGATCAATGTGATCACGACAAAACATCCCTCTTGGCCAGGAACGCGGCGCATGGCGGAACTGGACGCCCAGCACCTAATAGAGTGGCGTCAAGCGCGCCTCAAGGTGGTCAAGAAGGGAACAGTGCTGCGCGAGCTGGCGCTGGTCAGCCACGTGCTAGACAGCGCGCGTGGATCTCGAGCAATCCCATGTCGGACGTCAGGCGGCCGCCCACGCCCCCGCATCGAGAGCGGGTGATTACCGGGCCTGAAATCCGCGCTGTTTCGCCGGCACCGAACCAAGGCTGGCCTGGACGGGTTCACCTTTCACGATATCCCGCACACCGCAGCGACCCACATGGCGCGGGTGCTGCATGTGCTGGATCTGTGCAAAGCGTTTGGCTGGACTGTCCCCAAGAGAGCCATGATCTATTGCAACCCGACCGGATCGAACATTGCCGCACGGCTCGACGCCGGACGGGGGGCGACTCCCAAGCGATGATGTCAGCGAGTCGCCATTTCCCGCTCTTGTCCGGGCGAGGCATCGATCCGTCCTGATCTAGGCTGCTGCCCAGCGTGTTCCGATGAATGCCCAGCCGATCGGCAAACTGGCTGCGGTTCAAGCGCGTTCCCGACTGGGTGCAAAGTGCTTGCGCAGTGGTCAGGATTTGAACTTGCTTGTGCAGCGGACTGATAAGCGTGGAGCCTGCGTTCATCGCTTTTTCATTGATTTGCTCAGCCAGGTGAAGTGCGGGGATCTCCCGCGGCTTGGTAGGTGTCCCAGAGCGCTTGCCCTTGGGGGCAGTGTGTTTGCGTGCTGCGGACGATGCCGGCGGCGGTGCACTGGGCGCAGTTGATGTGGTGGAGCTGAGAGGCCTTGTCGGCTTGTTCCCGATTGCTGGCGCTGGTCGGCGTGCTGGGCCTGATCCTGGGCGTCCTTGAAGCCATCGCGGGGCCATGCGACAAGACAGTCTCCATCCAGTTCACGGCGTGCCAGAGGGCCACGGTCTCGGCTTTGAGCAGCTGTGACGGCCGCACTATCGGATTGCTCTCACGCATGCACGCCTCCACTGATGTTCTCGCCGAGGTGCCCGCCATATTGATTGCCGCGCTGGTCCTCGCCGTTGAAGCCGTCTGCCATGCTGCCGATGGACGCAACGATGATGCGCATTGCATCCATGGCGCCCATCAGCTCGCCGGCATCGGTGGATGCGCATGCGCCGTCGACCAGGCGCAGCAGGATGCTCGCTTGCAGGGCGATACCGCCGAACACCTTGGTGTGTTGCGTAGTCAGCTGATCGGCAGCGTCGGGCGCCAGGCCGAGTTGCTGCGCCGCGCGCCGTGGTTGGCCCAGCTCGACCCGGTGCGTTTCGGCGTCCTGCTGAACATGGCGTTTGAGATGGGTGTGGACGGCCTGCTTGGCTTCAAGAACACGCTGGCCCTGGGCGGCTGCGCATCCGCGCCGCGCATCGAGATCCAGACGGTCAAGGTCCCCGTGCCCGTGGAGTGCCGCGAGGCAACCCCTGATCGGCCGAGCATGCCGTCCGAAGCCCTGGCCGAAGACGCGGACCCGTTCGAGTTGCTGCGCGCCTCCCTGGCCGAGAGCGTCCGGCGCGAGGGCTATGAGGTGAAGCTGGTCGCAGCACTAGAGAACTGCAAGCGCCCGCTTGCTTCGAGCGATCGACTTCCAGTTCAAGCTCGCGCCCCAGCATTCACAGGGCAGAGGCCACCACGAGCGCTTTAGAGAAAGCTGCAGGCACGGTGGACCCGAAGCCCAGACATCGCGACATATGGGCACCGTAGTCACGGAGGGAGCAATAGAGGCTTCCTCCAATGCGTGCCGTTTGTCGTGGGCGAGGGGGCTATTTGCGCGCGGCGTTCAGATATTGCGCTGGTTTACTCGATGGGACAGCGCTTCGGCGGTTTCTCGCCGTTCGCTGTAGCGGTCCACCAGGTAGTCTGAACAGTCCCGGGTCAGAAGGGTCAACTTCACCAGTTCCTCCATCACATCCACGACCCGTTCGTAGTACGAAGAAGGCTTCATGCGGCCAGCCTCATCAAACTCCATAAATGCCTTTGCCACCGACGACTGATTCGGGATGGTAAGCATGCGCATCCAGCGGCCGAGCACGCGCATCTGGTTTACGGCATTGAACGACTGGGAGCCACCGGAGACCTGCATCACGGCCAAAGTCTTGCCCTGGGTTGGTCGCACGGCGCCTACCGATAACGGAATCCAGTCTATCTGGGCTTTAAGGATGCCGGTCATCGCGCCATGGCGTTCGGGGGACGTCCAAACCATGCCTTCCGCCCATTGCGCCAACTCACGCAGTTCCTGGACCTTGGGATGGCTGTCCGGAGCATCGTCGGGCAGTGGCAGTCCGCGCGGATCGAAGATTCGGGGCTCCGCGCCCATCTTGCGCAGCAACCGCGCCGCTTCTTCGGTCAGCAGCTGGCTGAAAGAGCGTTCACGGGCAGACCCATACAGCAGTAGGATGCGAGGCGCATGCGTCGACCGCGTCTCGGGCAGCAGGCGCGCCAAGTCAGGAGCATCGAACGACAAGGTATCGAGATTCGGTAGATCAGTGCTTTGCAACACGTTGTCCTTTTGTGTTGACGACGGCTTCGCCGTCTTCCTTGGAAAAAGCCCCTTGTTGGGGTTGAGGCAGGAGGTCCAGCACGGCCTCTGATGGCCGGCACAGGCGTGTCCCCAGAGGGGTCACCACAATGGGGCGGTTCATCAGAATCGGATGCTGGAGAATGAAGTCGATCAACTGCGGGTCGGTCCATTTCGGGTCAGCCAAGCCGAGCTCAACGAACGGCGTACCTTTTTGCCGCAGGACCTCACGCACCGGAATTCCCAGGTCCGCCACAAGTCGCTCCAGCGTGGCGCGGCCGGGAGGCGTCCTGAGGTATTCAATGACGGTGGGATCTTCGCCGCTGTTGCGGATCAATGCCAACACGTTGCGTGACGTGCCGCAGGCGGGGTTGTGATAGATCGTGATCATGCTCATGCCGGGTCCGTACAAGGTGTGGGTTCAAGCGAAGAGGCTCAGGCGCAATGCGAGAGCTGCCAAGGTAACGAGGAGCACCGGAACCGTGAGCACGGCGCCGACCTTGAAGTAGTAGCCCCAGCCAATCGTCGTGCCTTTCTTGGCCAGAACGTGCAGCCACAGCAACGTGGCCAGACTGCCGATGGGAGTGATCTTGGGGCCCAGGTCGCAGCCAATCACATTGGCGTAGATCATGGCTTCCTTCACGACACCGCTGGCACTCGACGCATCAATGGACAAGGCGCCTATCAATACGGTCGGCATGTTGTTCATCACGGAAGACAGCAGGGCCGAGAGAAGACCGGTCCCCATGGCCGCGCCCCATACGCCGCCCTGCGCAAAAATGTTCAGCATCGACGCGATGTCATCGGTCAGCCCGGCGTTGCGCAAGCCATAAACGACCAGGTACATGCCCAGGGAGAACACCACGATCTGCCAAGGCGCGCCATGCAGTACCTTGCGCGTGGAAATGACAGATCCGCGCGCAGCGACCGCCAGCAGTAAGGCGGCACCTGCACCCGCGACGACGCTGACCGGCACACCCAGGGGCTCCAGCGCAAAAAAGCCCACCAGCAGCAATACCAGCACGACCCAGCCAGCGCGAAAGGTTGGAAGATCCCGAATCGCGTCGGCAGGCCGCTTGAGCTGTGCAAGATCGTAGGTCGCAGGAATGTCGCGCCGGAAAAACAGCATCAGTACCGCCAGACTGGACAGCACCGCAGCGATATTGACGGGCACCATCACGGCCGCGTATTCGTTGAAGCCGATCTTGAAGAAGTCCGCGGACACGATATTGACCAGGTTGGACACGATCAACGGCAGGCTGGCGGTGTCGGCAATGAAGCCTGCGGCCATGACAAAAGCCAGCGTGGCTACCGGTGAAAAACCCAGGGCCACGAGCATGGCCATCACGATGGGCGTGAGAATCAGCGCGGCACCGTCATTCGCGAACAGTGCCGACACTGCCGCACCGAGCAGCACGATGAAAGCAAAAAGCTTGGAGCCTTTGCCACCACCCCAGCGGGCAAAGTGCAGCGCCGCCCATTCAAAGAAGCCGGCTTCATCCAGCAGCAGGCTGATGATGATGACCGCCACAAAAGTGGCTGTGGCGTTCCACACGATGTTCCAGACGATCGGAATGTCTGCCAGATGCACCACGCCGAGCAGTAGCGCCACTACAGCGCCTAGAGAAGCACTCCAGCCAATACCCAATCCTCGCGGCTGCCAGATAACCAAGACAAGGGTGAAAACAAAGATCAGGACAGCAGTAAGCATCATGCTGGAGTGCAATAGGTTTGACGGGAGGCGGTCGAGGATGAGGGCGCAGGGGTTCAGCGGGCGGACAGCTCTCGGGCGGTGCTCTGCAGCCGCGCCTTTTCCAGCTTGTCAGCGGGCAGGTTCACCAGCAACTCCAGGCGGCGACGCATCATGTGCATGGTCTGGCGAAAGGCTTCCAGCTTGATTTCTTCTGGCGCGTCGCATTCGGAAGGGTCCGGGTAACCCCAGTGCGCGGTAGCCGGATGGCCGGGCCAGATGGGGCAGACCTCTCCGGCGGCGTTGTCGCAGACGGTGATGATGAGGTCCATCTGCGGTGCATCATCTGCCGCGAACTCGTCCCAGCTCTTGCTGCGCAGGCCTTCCACCGACACGCCAGCACGTTGCAGCACCTGCAGGCCCAGAGGGTTGGGCTGCTGGTTGGCGCGCGGGCTGCTTCCAGCCGAATAGGCCTTGAAGCGTGCCGGACTCATATTGTTGAGCAAGGCTTCAGCCAGGATGCTGCGCGCCGAGTTGTGTGTGCACAGGAACAGGACATTCAGGGGTTTGGTTGTTTCAGTCATATGTCTTCAGCAGCAGGATTTGGAAGGGGAAGAAGTCGCTCCAGGCGCGCAGCAAGCACCGGCCTTGACGGGCGCCGCTGCGGCTTCATTGAACAAGGGAATGTTTTCAAGCGAATGAAAATGCTCCCAGGCAATGCCTTGCGGATCAGTGATCCAGTGCTTGTCGCTGCGCGCGTAGCAGCAGGTCGTGGAGCCCTCATCGAGCAGTGTCATGTCGGCGGCCTGGGCGCGGGCCTTGAGGATGACAAGCTCCTTCGCTTCATCCACCTGAAAGCCCAGGTGGTCCAGACCAGGCTTGTCGCCACGCGTGGAGATGGCGAAGTTCACCCGGGGCTCATCGAGCATCCACTTGGCGTAGTCGCGTTCCACGCGGGCAGGCTCTGCGCCAAAGAGCTGGGAGTAGAAAGCGATGTTCTTGGGCAGATCATCGACATGCATGTGGACGTGGAAGCGCTTCATCGTGGACTCCGTTCAGCAGTTGCAGGAGGCGGTATCCGCCGGGGCGCACACAGCACCCTGGCAGCAGTTTTCGGTGAGGTAGGCAAGAAGGTCGTTCATCGCGGGAAAGGCCGCGCGGTACAAGACGTTGCGACCCTGACGCTCCTGGCTTACCAGCTCGGCATGCGAGAGTTCTTTGAGGTGAAAGGACAGCGCATTGGGCGCGATGCCCAGTTGATCGGCCAGAGTGCTTGGCGTCAATCCATCAGGGCCTGCTACGACCAGAGCACGAAAAACTCGTAGGCGGGCTTCGTGGGCCAGTGCAGAAAGGGAGCGAATAACTTGTATTTCTTGCATGCATCAATAGTACACCACATGTTGAACTATTGAAATGTTGTGGTAATTGTTTCAGCCATGAGCGGCGATGCTGGATTTGATCGCAACTCGAAAAAATGGATCAGAGGCCAACCTGCTTGTGGAAGCTGAACCTAAAAGCGGACCTAAAAGCGGACCTAAAAGCGAACCTAAATGAGCGATTTGCAGCGTACTGGAGCGTAGGCGCTCAGAGGGAAAGCTACGCTGGGATACACCTGAACTACACTTCATCGGGTGTTCGAATCCCTCGATGCAGGGCTTCGCACAACAGAGGTCAGAACGGCGCCGGCGATCGAACCACCTCGACCGACCCCTTTCCGAAGTAGATGCACTTCCCTCGCGCGTCGCGCACTGTGAAGGGCCCCGGGAACACTTCGAAGACGGTGTAATTGGTCGGCAGGCCCGTCAGGATGAGTTCCAGGCGCCATTCGTAATGAGGGTGCTGGCCATATAGGAGGGTGGGGTGCCTCAGCATGGGGTCAGGCTCTGCTGGCGGTGGGGAGTTCAGACCATGAGGTGGTGTATCTCGGTGTTCGACGCTCCTGCCGCATGCTCCAGTACTGGTTCACGCCCGTCTGCCCGATGCATGGCCACATGCACGGTTCCATTCTCGTGCCGCGTTGAGCCCATCCGGCGCTGACATCAGTAGGTGGCTGGGCGTCGGCAGCCAGAAGCAGGCATGCGCATCAACACCCCATACCTTCCGCAATAGAAGAACTATCGCTCTGTGGAAGAAAACGGTATAAATGGTATGTGCAGTTTTTAGGAAATCATCACCATGACGGTTCGTAAGCCCAGAACTTCCACGCCCAAGGCGCCTGCAGCATCCAAGGCCGCAAGCGCCGCAGTAGTGCCGACTCCCGTACCCGCACCCGCAGTAGCGCCTGCGCCGGAAACTATCGACAACAAGCCCAAAAAAGCCAAGCTGGTGCGCGACAGTTTCACCATTCCCAAGGATGAATATGAGGCGATTGATGCGTTGAAGCTGCGGGCTGCTCTGCAGGGCGAGGTGGTCAAGAAGAGCGAACTGCTGCGTGCAGGGCTCAAGCTGCTATCCGGCTTGGACGACAAGCAGCTGCTGACTGCTTTACATGCGGTGCCTTCGCTCAAGACGGGCCGTCCTGCCAAGGCAGATGAGGAGCCTTCCAGTCCTCCCAAAGCCGCTCGACGCTCATCGGCTAAATCCAAAAAGTAGCCAAAACGTTTTGACGCCTTTGGCATGAAAGGCGGCGGCTGGTGCTACTGCCGCATTGCGTACAAGAAATCACTGGCTTCCATCAGTGCAGGTGATACGGAATCCAGCCACACAGTAGATGGTGGAACTTTGCATGGGGTGTGTCGTGCCACGGAGCGGCGATGGTCAACTCTTCTAGTTGCTGCTGCGCAATGGCGCGATTGATGCGCAGTTGTTCCGGCAACTCCGTGCCGCCAGCCTCCAGCTTGCTGGCCTCCAGTCTGTCGTGCTCCCGCAACTGATGCGCAATCTCCTCCAACCATCGCAGACAGAGATCGCTCTCGTTCCAGCCGTGCTGGACCATGTCTTGTACCGTGCGGCACAGCTCGAGCAGTTCAATGTGCTGAGCATCCAGTACAGGGTCGCGCACGCTCATGCTGGGCGACCATCGAGGAATGGCTTTCATAGGCAAACTCCTTCTTGCGCTGAACATGGCTTGGGCGCCGTGCCCTCAGTGGCCAGTTCTTATGCAGCTTTTCGGAGGTATGCCATGTTTGCATGACGTTTTCGAGAAGTTTTACAGTGGCTTACTCAGAGCGGTCGACCTCTGGGGCATCGCACGTTGATTTGCTGTCGGGTGACGATGCGATGATGGACATCAGTCGTAGTGGTTTTTGCCTTAGGAAAACTGCCGGGCAAAAAAAATGGGTAGAGATCGTTGCCGATCTTCTACCCACTTTCTACCCAATTACGCTGGGAAACGGCTTGTAATCAAGCTAATTTGGTGCCGGAGAGATGAATCGAACACCCGACCTTCTCATTACGAATGAGCTGCTCTACCGACTGAGCTACACCGGCTGAAGACTCAAATTATATACCAGAATGATAGCTCGTCACGCGATCCACTTCATTTTTTGATCCGAGAATGACGCTCACGCGTTCGTGCAGCTGTGTGGGCTGCAGTTCGAGGATGCGCTGCTTGCCGTTGGTCGAGGCGCCGCCGGCCTGTTCGACCAGCCAGCTCATGGGGTTGGCTTCATACATCAGGCGCAGCTTGCCGGCCTTGTTGGGCTCGCGCTGGTCCCAGGGGTACATGAAGATGCCGCCGCGCATCAGGATGCGGTGCACGTCGGCGACCATGGAGGCGATCCAGCGCATGTTGAAGTTCTTGCCGCGCGGGCCTTCCTCGCCGGCCAGGCATTCGTCGACATAGCGCTTCACGGGAGCGTCCCAGTGGCGCATGTTCGACATGTTGATGGCGAATTCCTGGGTGTCCGCGGGAATGCGGATGTTTTCGCGCACCAGCACAAACGAGCCTTGCTCGCGGTCCAGCGTGAACATCGCGACGCCGTCACCGACGGTGAGCACCAGGGTGGTCTGCGGGCCGTAGATGCAGTAGCCGGCAGCAACCTGTTCCAGGCCGGGCTGCAGGAAGTCGGCGTCATGCACGCCGGGGTGGCCTTCGGGCTTCTTGAGCACGCTGAAGATGGTGCCGATGGAGACGTTGACGTCGATGTTGGACGAGCCGTCGAGCGGATCGAACATCAGCAGGTATTCGCCCTGGGGATAGCGGTTGGGCACCACGTAGATGCCTTCCATTTCCTCGGAGGCCATGCCCGCGAGGTGGCCGCCCCACTCGTTGGCTTCGATCAGCACTTCGTTGGCAATGATGTCGAGCTTCTTTTGCACTTCGCCCTGCACGTTCTCGGAGCCGGCCGAGCCCATGACGTCGCCGAGTTCGCCCTTGTTGACGGCAAAGCTGATGCGCTTGCAGGCGCGCGCGACGACTTCGAGCAGCAGGCGCAGTTGGGGAGGGATGCGGCCGTCGACGCGTTGCTGTTCGACGAGATAGCGGGTCAGGCTGGGACGTTTGCTCATGGCGGGAATCCAGTAATTACAAAAAAGGGTGCGCCGCAGACGCCGGCAAGACGTCTGCGGTCTTTCAGTCGGCGAGGGCGCGCGTCACGACTTCGCGCACGTCGTTGCTGAGGTCGGGGCGGGCGGCAACGCGGGCAATCGCTTCGCGCGCTGCCGTGCGGTAAGGCTCGGCCAGCTTCTTCCAGCGGTCCAGGGCGCGCGCCAGGCGGGCCGCGACCTGCGGATTGATGGCGTCCAGCTCGATCACGCGCTCGCTCCAGAACAGGTAGCCGGCGGCGTCCAGGCGGTGGAAGGCGCCGGGGTTGCCGCTGCAGAAGCTGAAGATCACGCTGCGCGCCCGGTTGGGGTTCTGCAGCTGGAAGTCGGGGTGCTTCATCAGCTGCTTGACCGCCGGCAGCACCTGGCCGCCGCGGTCGGTCGCGCCGGCCTGCAGCGCAAACCACTTGTCGAGCACCAGCGCTTCGGTCTTGAACAGCGCGTGGAAGCGCGCCAGCGCGTCGGCTGCCAGCGGGTGGCCGCTGTGGACCAGCGCGGACAGCGCGGCCATGCGGTCGGTCATGTTGGCCGCGTCCTTGAATGCCTGGTAGGCCCGGCCCGGCCACACGGCGTCGCCGCTGCGGCGCGCGTCCAGGCACAGCATGGACAGCGCCACGCCGGTGAGCGCGCGCCGCCCCGAAGACACCGGGTCGGGCTTGTAGGCGCCGGTGTCCTGGTGGTTTTCCCAGGCCCAGGCCCAATCGTCGCGCAAGGCGGCGGCCAGTTGCTGGCGCAGGGTTTCGCGCACGGCATGCACGCGCTGGGGATCGACCTCGTCGAGCTGTTCCGAAAGATAGCTTTCCGAGGGCAGGCTCAGCACCAGTTCCTTGTAGGCGGCATCGAGCGTGGGATGGCGCAGCACGCTGCGCATGGCTTCGACAAAGGGCTGGGGCAGCAGGTTCTGGGCAATCTCGCCATCGGCCTGCACGATCACCGCCGGGTTGTTGATCGCGCCCAGCGCAATGCGCAGCGCCAGGCGCTGGCCGGCTTCCCAGCGGTTGAACGCATCGCTGTCCTGCGCCAGCAGGGTCAGCAGCGCGTCGTCGCTGTAGTCGTACTGCAGGCCCACCGGAGCGGTGAAGCCGCGCAGCAGCGAAGGCACGGGAGACTGGGTCACGCCGCTGAACACAAAGCTCTGCTCGGCTTCGGTCAGCACCAGCAGACGGGTGTCTGCCGGGCTGCCGGCCATGCCGGCGGTGTCAAGCAGCTGTACGGTCTGGGCCGCGCCGCCTTCGGTCAGCAGGCCGACCTCGACGGGAATCACGAACGGCAGCTTTTCGGGCTGGCCGGGCGTGGCCGCGCAGCTTTGGCGCAGCGTCAGCGTATAGGTCCGGGCCGCAGCGTCGTAGACGCCGCTGGCCGCGACCTGTGGCGTGCCCGCCTGGCTGTACCAGCGCTTGAATTGCTCCAGGCGCTCGCTCAGCTCGCTGCCGGGGTTGGCGTCTGCAATGGCCTGGGCGAAATCGTCGCAGGTCACGGCCTGGCCGTCATGGCGCTCGAAATACAGCGCCATGCCCTTGGCAAAGCCTTCGCGACCGACCAGGGTGTGCATCATGCGCACGACTTCCGCACCTTTTTCGTAGATCGTGACGGTGTAGAAGTTGTTGATCTCGAGGTAGCTGTCGGGCCGCACGGGGTGGGCCATGGGACCGGCGTCCTCGGCGAACTGCACGGTGCGCAGCACGCGCACATCCTCGATGCGCTTGACCGCGCGCGCCGACGGCGTACCGGCCAGGTCCATGCTGAACTCCTGGTCGCGGAACACCGTGAGGCCTTCCTTGAGGCTCAGCTGGAACCAGTCGCGGCAGGTGATGCGGTTGCCGGTCCAGTTGTGGAAGTATTCATGGCCGACCACGCTCTCGATGTTGGCGTAGTCGACATCGGTGGCCGTGGCCTGGTTCGCCAACACATACTTCGTGTTGAAGATGTTCAGGCCCTTGTTCTCCATCGCGCCCATGTTGAAGTCGCTGGTGGCGACAATCATGAAGCGGTCCAGGTCCAGCGACAGGCCGAAGCGCGCTTCGTCCCAGGCAACGCTGGCCATCAGCGAGTTCATCGCATGCTCGGTCTTCTCGAGATCGCCGGGGCGCACGTAGACCTGCAGCAGATGCTCCTTGCCCGCGCGGCTGGTGATGCGCTGCTCGCGCGCCACGAGCTGGCCCGCGACCAGTGCAAACAGGTAGCAGGGCTTGCGGTGCGGGTCGACCCACTTGGCGAAATGCCGGTTGTCGGCGAGATCGCCGCTGTCGACCAGGTTGCCGTTGGACAGCAGCACCGGAAACAATGTCTTGTCGGCGCGCAGCGTCACGCTGTACATCGCCATCACGTCGGGGCGGTCGAGAAAATAGGTGATGCGGCGAAAGCCCTCGGCTTCACACTGCGTGAAGAACGTGCCTTCGCTCACATACAGACCCATGAGCTTGGTGTTCTTCACCGGCGCACAGGTAGTGAATATCTCCAGCTCGACGGGCGCATCGTCCTCGGGCAGGTTCTCGAGCACCAGCGCATTGCCGTCCATCTTGAACGACGTGCCCTGGCCGTTGACCATCACGCGCGCGAGGTTGAGCTCGTCGCCGTCCAGGCGCAAGGCCTTGGCCGGCACGTCGGGGTTGCGGCGTACGCGCATGCGGTTGAGCACGCGGGTCTTGGCCGGGTCGAGATCGAAAGTCAGCTCCACGGTGTCTATCCACCAGGCCGGAGCCTGGTAGTCGGCACGTTGTGTGGGCTTCGCTTGTCCTTCACGCAGCATGATGTTCCTCCCTTATATGCCCTGCTTGAGCGAGGCTTCGATGAACGCGTCGAGATCGCCGTCCAGCACTTTTTGCGTGGCGGAAATTTCGACGTTGGTGCGCAGGTCCTTGATCCGGCTGTTGTCCAGCACGTACGAGCGGATCTGGTGGCCCCAGCCCACATCGGTCTTGGTGTCTTCGAGCTTTTGCTGCTCTTCCATGCGCTTGCGCATTTCGAAGTCGTAAAGACGCGAGCGCAGACGCTGCCAGGCCACATCGCGGTTGCTGTGCTGGCTACGACCGTCCTGACATTGCACCACGATGCCGGTCGGGATGTGTGTCAGACGCACGGCCGAGTCGGTCTTGTTGATGTGCTGACCGCCCGCGCCCGAGGCCCGGTAGGTGTCGGTGCGCACGTCCGAGGGGTTGATGTTGATCTCGATCGAGTCATCAATCTCGGGGTAGACGAACAGCGAGGCAAAGCTGGTGTGGCGGCCGCCCGACGAGTCGAACGGGCTCTTGCGCACCAGGCGGTGCACGCCGGTTTCGGTGCGCAGCAGGCCGAACGCGTATTCGCCTTCGATGCGAATGGTCGCGCTCTTGATGCCGGCGACGTCGCCCGGCGTTTCTTCCTGCACCTCGGCCTTGAAGCCCTTACGTTCGGCATAGCGCAGGTACTGGCGCAGCAGCATGCTGGCCCAGTCGCAGGCTTCGGTGCCGCCGGCGCCGGCCTGGATGTCGATGAAGCAGTTCAGCGGATCGGCCTCATGGCGGAACATGCGGCGGAATTCCAGCTCTTCGACCAGCGGGCGCAGCTTTTCGGTTTCGGCTTCGATGGTCAGCAGACCGTCTTCGTCCTCTTCCTCGCGGCTCATCTCGAACAGCTCGGTGTTGTCGGCGAGTTCGTTGGCGAGCTTTTCCAGCGTCAGCACCACGCCGTCCAGCGACTTCTTTTCCTTGCCGAGTTCCTGGGCCTTCTTCGGGTCATTCCAGACGGCGGGGTCCTCGAGCGAGGCGTTGACGGTTCTCAGGCGTTCGTATTTGGCATCGTAGTCAAAGATACCTCCGTAGATCTGCCGCACGTTGCGTCAGATCTTCGAGGGTATTGCCGATGAGGTTGATGCGTTCTGCTTCCATGATGCGTCCTGTGTGTTCTTGAGAATTAATCGTCGATTTTCTCATGCACAGCGCCCATTCGAACGCAAAGCCCCGGGAGCGGGGCTTTGTGGGGCGATTTAAGCGGG
>JBBKVU010000326.1:0-8074 GCA_037968595.1 Comamonas sp. | reverse complement strand
CGCTGGCCGGGGTATCGGCCAGCGGCCGCAACTGCAGGCCCATGGCTTCTATGCGCTGCCATGCACGCTCGTGGTCGGCATGCGCCTGCCGCCATGCCTGCAGGCGCTGGTTCAATTGCCGGCGTGTGCGCGCGCTGTGCTCGTCGGCCTGCAACTCCACCAGCCACAGAGCGGCCTGTTCCTGCACTGCGGGGGGAATGGCAGCGCTCATGCCGAGGCCGTGCCCAGGAAGCACACCTGCACCACGGCCCGGGCGATGTAGCGCCGCGCCGTCGGCAGCGATACCCCCAGCTCGACGGCGATATCGGCCTGCTTCATGCCCTCGATCTGTGACAGCAGGAATGCCTGGCGCACGGGCAGGGGCAGTTCGCCCAGCAGCCGGTCGATCTCGACCAAGGCTTCAAGCACGATGGCGCGCTGTTCGGGCGATGTCGCGGTCGGTTCCGGCTGCAGCGCCAGCGTGTCCAGGTAGGCCTGCTCGATGGCCCGGCGGCGGTACAGATTCGCCGCCAGCCCCTGCGCGATGGTGACCAGCATGGCGCGCGGCTCACGCAGCGCGCGGATCTCCTGCAGGTCGCGCCCCATGAGCCGCACATAGACATCCTGCGCCAGATCGGCGGCGTCAAAGGCATTGCCGAGCTTTCTGCGCAGCCATGCCTGCAGCCAGCTGTGATGGTCGACGTACAGAGTGGTCAGTTCGCCACACCGGGCTGTGCCGGTGACTGCAGCGTAAGGCATGCTGAGGAGTGCGCAGCAATGGCGCGCGCATTAAATGTGAATCATTCGCATTATATGCAGACAGCAAATCAAGCCCTGGCCGGTTTCACGGAGTTCGCCAGGAAGCGCGCAAAAAAAAGCCAACCCGAAGGTTGGCTTTTTTCCAACCCGAGGGTTGGCTTTTTCTCCAAGCCTTGCAGGCTGGATTGTCTGGTGGGCCTCCCGTGAGTCGAACACGGCACCAACGGATTATGAGTCCGCTGCTCTAACCAAGCATGAGCTAGAGGCCCTTATCTGGGTCGTCTGCAAGCGCCGCTCAAGAACGTCTGCCGGCAAAACTCGACTATTGTAGAGCCTATCTGCGATGACTCAAGGCATTCGTGACAAGCTTGGACGTGATGTCGACGATCTGGATCATCCTGTCGTAGTGCATGCGCGTAGGACCGATCACGCCCAGGGTGCCGACAATCTTGCCGTCGACTTCGTAGGGCGCGCTGACGATGGACAGCTCCTCGAACGGCACGACATGGCTTTCGCCGCCGATGTAGATGCGCACGCCCTCGGCCTGGCTGGAGATGTCAAGCAGGCGCAGGATCTGGGTCTTCTGCTCGAACAGGTCGAACGCGCGCCGCAGGTGGTCCATGTCGCTGGAGAAGTCGCTCACCGCCAGCAGGTTGCGCTCGCCCGAGATCACGACATCGGCCTCGTTGCTCTGGTCGTCGCTGCCGACGTTGACGGCCGCCTGCATCAGCGCCGCAACTTCGCCGCGCAGCAGTTCGACTTCGCCCTTGAGGCGCTCGCGCACCTGCTCCATCGCCAGGCCCGCGTAGTTGGCGTTGAGGAAGTTCGCGGCTTCGACCAGCTGCGACGAGGTGTAGTCGACCTCGGTGAAGATCACGCGGTTCTGCACGTCGCCTTCGGGCGAGACGATGATCACCAGGAAGCGTTTTTCGGACAGCCGCACGAACTCGATCTGGCGGAACACCGAAGTGCGCTTGGGCACCATCACCACGCCGACAAACTGCGACAGGCTCGACAGCAGATGGGCCGCGTTGGCAATCACTTTCTGCGGTTGTTCGGCCGGCAGGGCGGGCGCGTGGAAGTCGTCGCGCTGGACTGTCAACATGGTGTCAACGAACAAGCGGTAACCTTTGGCCGTGGGAATGCGACCCGCCGAGGTGTGCGGACTGACAATCAGCCCCAGTTCCTCAAGGTCGGACATCACGTTGCGTATCGTCGCAGGCGACAATTCAAGGCCCGAGGCACGCGAAAGCGTGCGTGAACCTATGGGCTGGCCGTCGGCGATGTAGCGCTCGACCAGCGCTTTGAGTAACAACTTGGCACGGTCATCGAGCATGTAGTGATTTTAATGATGTAATTTCAAAATGACGTCTAAGTTCCGCCGAGTCGCACTGATCGGGAAATACCAGTCGCCCGCATCCAGCAGCGCCAGCCCCGACAGCGCGCGCCACGCCCTGCAGGATATTGCCAGCTTTGTCAGCAGCCAGGGATGCGAAGTCATTGTCGACGCCGAAACCGCCAGAAACGCCGGCATACAGAATTACCCGTCGATGGATGTCGACGGCCTGGGCGCGCATTGCGACCTCGGGCTGGTCGTGGGCGGCGACGGAACCATGCTGGGCATAGGCCGCCACATGGCGCGCTACGGCACGCCGCTGATCGGCATCAACCAGGGGCGGCTGGGCTTCGTCACGGATATTCCACTCGAAGATTACCAGACCACCCTCACGCCCATGCTCCAAGGGGAATACGAGGAAGACCTGCGGCCCATGATCCTGGCGCGCGTGATGCGCGGCGATCAGCTGGTGTTCGAGGCGCTGGCAATGAACGATGTGGTGGTCAATCGCGGCGCGACTTCGGGCATGGTCGAGCTGCGCGTGGAAGTTGGCGGCCACTTTGTCGCCAACCAGCGCGCCGACGGCCTGATCATCGCCACCCCCACGGGCTCGACCGCCTATGCGCTGTCGGTGGGCGGCCCCATGATGCATCCCTCGATTCCCGCCTGGGTCATGGCGCCTATAGCCCCGCACACCTTTTCCAACCGCCCCATCGTGCTGTCGGATGCGACCGAAGTGGTGATCGAAGTGGTCGGCGGACGCGATGTCAGCGCCAATTTCGACATGCAGTCGCTGGCCTCGCTGCTGCACGGCGACCGCATCCTGGTCACCAAGGCCGAGCATTCGGTGCGCTTCCTGCACCCCAAGGGCTGGAACTACTTCGCCACGCTGCGCAAGAAGCTCGGCTGGAATGAAGGGGTCAGCTGATATGGCGCTCAAACGCATCGCCCTGCGCGACTTCGTCATCGTCCAGGCGCTGGACCTCGACCTGCATGGCGGCTTCACGGCGCTGACCGGCGAGACCGGCGCGGGCAAATCCATTCTGATCGACGCCGTGCAGCTCGCCCTGGGCGCGCGCGCCGATGCCGGCGTGGTGCGCGAAGGCGCGGCCCAGGCCGATATCTGCGCCGAGTTCGAATGCCCGGCGCGCCTCAAGCCCTGGCTGGAACAAGGCGGCTTCGCGCTTGAAGACAGCCTGCTGCTGCGCCGCGTGATCGATGCGCAAGGCCGCAGCCGCGCCTGGATCAACGGCGCGCCGGCCACGGCCACGCAGCTGCGCACCGTGGGCGAACAGCTGCTCGACATCCACGGCCAGCACGCCTGGCAAAGCCTCACCCGCCCCGACGCGGCGCGCGAACTGCTGGACGCCTACGCCGGCCTGCAGACCCAGGCGCTGCGCAATCTCTGGAGCGTCTGGCGCACTGCGCACAAGGCGCTGGAGCATGCGATTGCCGCCCAGGACAGCCTGCAAAGCGAACGCGAGCGCCTGCAGTGGCAGATCGGCGAAGTCGACAAATTGGCGCCGGGCGATGACGAGTGGGAAGAACTCAACGCCCAGCACACGCGGCTGTCGCATGCCCAGTCGCTGCTCGACACCGCGCAAGCCGCGCTGTTTGCGATCGAGGACGACGAAGCCGGCGGCCTCGCGGCGCTCAGCCGCGCGCACAGCGACCTGCAGGACCAGGAGCACCTGGACCCCGAATTCAAGGAAATCGCCGAAGTGCTGGCCTCGGGCCTGGCCCAGGTGAGCGACGCGCGCCACTCGCTGCAGACCTATCTGCGGCGCACCGAACTCGAGCCCGAGCGCCTGGCCGAACTCGACACCCGGCTGTCGCTGTGGATGCAGCTGGCGCGCCGCTACAAGCGCCTGCCGGCCGAGCTGCCGCAGCTGTTTTCCGGCTGGAAGGAAGAGCTGCGCCAGCTGGATGCGGTGGTCGATACAGAAGCCCTGCGCGCCCAGGTCGACGCGGCCCGGGCCGCCTATGAGCAGGCCGCAAAGGCGCTGTCGCAGCAGCGCGCCAAGGCCGCGCCCAAGCTGTCGCGCGCCATCACCCAGGCCATGCAGGGCCTGGGCATGCAGGGCGGGCGCTTTGAAGTCGCGCAGACTGCGGCCGACGAGCCCGGCCCGCACGGCATGGATGCGCTGGCATTTCTGGTTGCCGGCCATCCGGGCGCCAGCCCCAAGCCCATGGGCAAGGTCGCCTCGGGCGGCGAGCTGTCGCGCATCTCGCTGGCCATCGCGGTCACGACCAGCGAACTCGGCGAAGCCTCGACCTTGATATTTGACGAAGTGGATTCCGGCGTCGGCGGGGCCGTGGCCGAAACCGTGGGCCGGCTGATGCACAAGCTGGGCCGGGACCGCCAGGTGCTGGCCGTGACCCACCTGCCCCAGGTCGCGGCCTGCGCCGACCACCACCTCGTGGTCGCCAAGAAGCGCGACAAGCAGGCCACCACCAGCACCGTCACCGCGCTGGTTTCCGAGACGCGCGTGACCGAAGTCGCGCGCATGCTTGGCGGCGAGCGTCTGTCCGAAACCACCATGGCACATGCCCGCGAAATGCTCCAGCAAGCGGCGGTGCCGGCGCGCAAAGGTTGATGCATGTCACTTGAAATCGTGTTGGTCACCGGCATGTCCGGTTCCGGAAAATCCGTGGCCCTGCATGCGCTGGAAGACGCGGGCTACTACTGCGTGGACAACCTGCCGCCCGAGCTGCTGGCCTCGTTTGTCAGCCTCGAGCATGCGCACCATGGCAACCGCGTGGCCATCGCCATCGACGCGCGCAGCGCCACCGGACTGCCGCAACTGCCCGCGCAGCTGGCGCTGCTGCGCAGCCAGGGCGCGGTCGTGCAGTCGCTGTTTCTCGACGCCACCACGGGCACGCTGGTGCGGCGCTTTTCCGAGACCCGGCGGCGCCATCCGCTGTCGGGCGATGAGCTGCAGCATGGCCGCCGGGCGCTGGTGCAGACCATAGAGTGGGAGCGCGAACTGCTGGCCGACCTGCGCGAGCAGTCGCAGGTGATAGACACCAGCACCATACGGCCGTCGCAGCTGCAAAGCTATGTCAAGAGCCTGCTGACCGTGCCCCAGGGGCAGATGACGCTGGTGTTCCAGTCGTTTGGCTTCAAGTACGGCATCCCGGCCGACTGCGACTACCTGTTTGACGTGCGCATGCTTCCCAACCCCTACTACGACTCCGAGCTGCGGCCGTTTTCGGGCAAGGATGCGACGGTGCAGGCCTTCCTGCGCCAGCAGCCCGAAGTGCAGCAGATGCAGCAGCAGATCGCGCAGTTCTTCGAGCACTGGCTGCCGCTGCTGGAGCACAACCACCGCAGCTACGTCACCGTGGCCATAGGCTGTACCGGCGGCCAGCACCGTTCGGTCTACCTGGTCGAGCAGCTTGCCGCGCATTTCGGCAAGGACTGGCCCACGCTGACCCGGCACCGCGAACTCGACGCGCGCACCGCCGCCGCAGAAATCTAGCCTTCGCGTTCCAGCAACTTCCTCACCGGCGCCGGCAGCCCCATGTCGGTCCATTGCGCCCGCGTATACCAATCATCGGCAGCCGGCTCGGCGGCTTCGACGCGCGCCACCACCGCATGCAGATGCAGATCGCGGTGCGTGAGCACATGCAGGAAAGCAGGCTGGTGCTCGAGCTGCACGCCGCCCTGGGGCCAGCGTGCCTGCACGGCGGCTTCCAGCGCGGCCGCATCCTCGAATACCGGCGGGCTGTAGAGCCCGGCCCAGATGCCCGTGGACGGGCGCTTGCCCAGGCTGATGCGGCCCTGGCTGTCCTGGGCCACGAGCAGCCACCAGGACTGGGAGCTGCGCTTGAGCTTGCGCGTGCGCACCGGGAAGTCCTCGGGATTGCCGGCGCGCGCCGCGCGGCACTGGCTGTGCAGCGGGCACAGCAGGCAGGACGGCTTGCGCGGCAGGCACAGGCTGGCGCCCAGGTCCATCATGCCCTGGGTATAGCGCGGCATCGCATCGCGCAGATCGAGTTCGCGCGGATCGGGGCATAGATCCGTCGCCAGCTCCCACAGCGCGCGTTCGTTGCGCGCCACCGCCAGATCGGCATCAAAGGCCAGCACGCGCGTCAGCACGCGCCGCACATTGGCGTCAAGAATCGGCACGCGCTCGGAAAAGCAGAACGCGGCAACCGCGCCCGCGGTCGAGCGGCCTATGCCGGGCAGCGTCGCGAGCTGCTCGGCGGTCTCGGGAAAGCGCCCGCCATGCAGCGCCATCACGGCCTGGGCGCATTTGTGCAGGTTGCGCGCGCGGCTGTAGTAGCCCAGGCCGCTCCACAGCGCCAGCACCGCGTCTTCGGGCGCGGCGGCCAGGCTGGCGACATCGGGAAACTGCGCGAGAAAGCGCGGGTAGTAGCCCAGCACCGTCGCCACCTGGGTCTGCTGCAGCATGATCTCGGAAAGCCAGACCCGGTAGGGGTCGCGGGTTTGCTGCCAGGGCAGATGATTGCGGCCGTGCGCGGCCTGCCACTGCACTACGGCAGCGGCGATGGAGGAAGTCGTCAAGGTCAGATTACCGGTGTGGGGTCGTTGGCTGCAAGCGCGGACTGCGCGGCGGGCGGCTCCAGCAGCTGCTGGCAAAGTTGCGTCAATTGCTGCGTCAGCGCCGCGATCTCCTGCTCGGCGGCATCGATTTCTGCAATCCGCTCGACCAGGCTGCTGGCCGCGAGCTGTATGCGGTCCACGGCCTCGATGCGGCGCGTGAAGCTGCGCTTGCGTTCTTGCCATTGTGCATCGAGTTGCGCCATCGCCGAATGGCTCCACAGCGCCAGCTCCTGGCCGGCCGCGCCGAAAATGCCTGCCAGCCGTTCGGCCAGCGCGCGTATCAGGCGCTGCGAATAATCGGCGCGCGCCAGCTGCAGCGCATGGCCCAGACCCAGGTAATGCAGGTAGCCGCGTTCGATCTGGCCAAGGTCGCGCGCCAGGTCCTGCAGCGGCCACGCGGCCGTGGCCTGCAGCGAGAAGCCGAACTCGGCATTGAGCGCGCGAAACGACGCCACCACCATCTGCTGGAGTTCGGCGGCAGCGGCCAGCACCTGGTCTACGGCGCCGCGCAAGTCCTCGAAGGTCGCGGCATAGGCCTTGCGCGCACCCAGCTTCAGGCCGCCGCGCGCCAGCGACTCGCGCAGCGGCAGCAGCCGGGTATCAATGGCGCCCGCGCCCAGCGACTGCAGCAGCGTCTGCAGCATGCGCGCCTGCACGGCCCGCAGTGCCTGGATGCGCGCCGCGCTGGCGTCGAACTCCGCCTGCTCCTGCTCGATGCGCGCGCGCATCGACACCATCACGGTGGAATTCTTGCCGCGCAGGCTGCGCAGTTCGGCCATCTGGTCGTCGAGATCGCGCCGGCGTATCGTCAGCCGCCGCACGACTTCGGTCTGCAGGTGGGCGACGCCGCTGGCCACGGCCGCGCGCAGCACACTCTGGCGCTGGCCCATGATGCCTTCGGACAGCGCCTGCTCGAAGCCCATCAGCCCGCTGGCGCGCAGCAGCGCGTCATCGCTGGAAATCTTCGCCACCAGGCCCTTTTGCGCCGATACCGCAAGCACGCGTTCGACCGACAGGCCCAGCGTCTGCGCCGACAGCATGCGCTGGCGCTGAATCTGTGCATGCACCTGCTGGCCGGTGCTCAGCCGGTCCCAGAGCGTATCGATCTTGTTGAGCACCACCAGGCGCGACAGCTCGGCGCTGCCGCCGGGCGCGAGGTGGGCGCGCCAGACGGCCAGGTCGGACTGCGTCACGCCGGTGTCGGCGGCAATCAGAAACACCACCGCATGCGCCTGGGGAATCAGATTCACCGTCAGTTCGGGCTCGGCTCCGTCGGCGTTCAGGCCCGGCGTGTCGAGAATCACCAGGCCCTCGCGCAGCAGCGGGTGGGGCAGATTGACCAGCGCGTGGCGCCACATCGGCACTTCGACCAGCCCCTGGGAATCGACCAGCGGCTGCTCATCGGCGCTGGCTTCGTCCTGCCAGAAGCC
>JBBKVU010000325.1:0-3027 GCA_037968595.1 Comamonas sp. | reverse complement strand
ACCCGCTGGTGCCGCAGGCCGTCAAGATCGCCACGCCGCCCACCGTGGGCTTCATGGTGCAGATCGTGAAGAACACTTCGCTGGCCTCGGCCATCGGTTTCGTCGAGCTGGCCCGCGCGGGCCAGATCATCAACAACTCCACCTTCGAGCCCTTCGTCATCTTCATGATCGTCGCGGCCCTGTACTTCGCCCTGTGTTATCCGCTGTCGGTGCTGAGCCGCCGCCTGGAGAGGAGCTTCCATGTCGCAAATCGTTGAGGTCAAAAATATCTCCAAGTGCTTCGGCAGCACGCGGGTGCTGGAGGACGTTTCCTTCACCGTCAAGAAGGGCTCGGTGGTGGCCATCATCGGCCAAAGCGGCTCTGGCAAGAGCACCGCGCTGCGCTGCATAGACCGGCTGGAAACCGTGGACCAGGGCAACATCCGCGTCTGCGGCCACGAAGTGACCGCGCCCGGCCTGGACCTGCACCAGCTGCGCCGCGATGTGGGCATCGTGTTCCAGAGCTACAACCTGTTTCCCCACCTGACGGTGGAGGAAAACATCATGCTCGCGCCGCGGCTGGTGCAGAAGGTCAGGAAGACCGAGGCGCGCGAGCGCGCCCAGCAGGTGCTGGCCCAGGTAGGCCTAAGCAAGAAGGCCGGCAACTATCCCTCGCAGCTCTCGGGCGGCCAGCAGCAGCGCGTGGCGATTGCGCGCTCGCTGGCGATGCAGCCCCAACTGATGCTGTTTGACGAAGTCACTTCCGCGCTCGACCCGCAGCTCACCGGCGAAGTGCTGCGGGTGATGGAGAAACTGGCCGCCGACGGCATGACCATGATCTTGGTCACCCACGAAATGGCCTTTGCGCGCAAGGTCGCCGACGAGGTGATCTTCATGCACAAGGGCCGGGTCTGGGAGCACGGCCCGGCCTCCATCCTCGACAACCCCGAAACCACCGAGCTGCGCGACTTCGTCGGCAACGGCCTCTGATTTTCCCGCCCCGCCTTCCACTACTCAGGAGACAAATATGAAAAAGACGAATCTTCGCTTGGCCACCATGGCCGCCGCCGCCGTGATGCTGCTGGGCACGGGCGCTGCCCGCGCCGACCTGCTCAAGGACATCCGCGAGGCCAAGAAGATACGCATCGCGCTGGACACGGGATCGCCGCCCTACGGCTTCGTCAACGAAGCGATGAAGCCCGTGGGCTCCGACGTGGAGACCGCCCAGATGCTGGCCCAGGACCTGGGCGTGGCGCTGGAGATCGTGCAGACCACCAGCCCCAACCGCATTCCCTTCCTGCAGACCGGCAAGGCCGACATCGTGGTGGCCTCGCTGTCGGTGACTCCCGAGCGCGAGAAGGTGATCGATTTTTCCACGCCCTACGCCCAGATCCTGGCCGTGGTGGCCGGCCCCAAGGATGTGAGCATCGGCAGCTTTGACGACCTCAAGGGCAAGCGCGTGGCCACCACCCGCGGCTCGAACAACGACAAGGTCGTGACCACCGGCGCCAAGGATGCACAGATCGTGCGCTTCGACGACGACGCCACCCTGGTCACCGCCGCCGTCAGCGGCCAGGCCAGCATCATCGCCACCTCGCCGGCCATCGTCAGCACCGTGCTGCAGAAGGCCCCGCAAAAGGACATGGTCACCAAATTCACCATGTCCACCGTGCCCCTGGGCATAGGCCTGCGCAAGAACGAGCCCGAGCTCAAGGCCTGGATCAACGAATGGATCACCAAGAACACGGCCAACGGCAAGCTGGTCGCCATCTACAAGAAATACCACGGCTCCTGAAGCCCGCCTGCTCCTTTCCGCCGGCTCGCCGGCCCAACCCCCAAGCCCCCTGGAACCATCATGCTGACCGTCATCTGTGAAACCCCCGGCACCCTGCGCGCCGAGCAACGTGAGCGCCCCCTTCGCGGCGAAGGCGAAGTGCTGCTGCGCGTCAAGCGCGTGGGGGTGTGCGGCACCGACCTGCACATCTTCACCGGCAACCAGCCCTTCCTGCAGTACCCGCGGGTCATGGGCCACGAACTGTCGGGCGTGATCGAGGAGGCCGTGCCGGGCGGCCGGCTGCAGGTGGGCGATGTCTGCTACGTCATGCCCTACCTGTCCTGCGGCACCTGTGTCGCCTGCCGCCAGGGCAAGACCAACTGCTGCGTCAACATCCAGGTGCTGGGCGTGCACCGCGACGGGGCCTTCACCGAATACCTGTCGCTGCCCGAAGCCTTCGTGCACCGCGCCGAGGGCGTGTCGCTGGACCAGGCCGCCATGGTCGAGTTCCTGGCGATTGGCGCGCACGGCGTGCGCCGCGGCGACGTCAAGCCCGGCCAGCGCGTGCTGGTGGTCGGCGCCGGCCCCATAGGCATGGCGGCAATGATCTTCGCCAAGGCACGCGGCGCCATCGTCACCGCCATTGACGGCCGCCAGGACCGCGTCGACTTCTGCCAGCGCGAGCTGGGCGTGACCCATGCCGTCACCCTGGGCGAAGGCGACAGCGAACAGCTGGCCGCCGTGACCGACGGTGAATTCTTCGACGTGGTGTTCGATGCCACCGGCAACGCCAAGGCCATAGAGCGCGGCTTCGGCTTCGTCGCCCACGGCGGCACCTACGTGCTGATCTCGGTGGTGCGCGACACCATCAGCTTCTCCGATCCCGAGTTCCACAAGCGCGAGACCACGCTGGTGGGCAGCCGCAACGCCACCACCGAGGATTTCGAGACCGTGATTGCCGCCATGCGCGACGGCCTGGTGCCCACGGCCGCGCTCAATACCCACCGCATGGCGCTGGCCGACGTGCCCACCGACTTCGCGCAGCTGCTCGATCCGGCGCGCGGCGTGGTCAAGGCCATTGTCGAGGTCTGAAGAACATGGCGCAGGCGATTCTCCAGTTCGGCACCAGCCGCTTCCTGCAGGCCCATGTGGACCTGTTCGTGCACGAGGCCCTGGCGGGCGTTGGCGGTGCCGGCGAGGCGCTGGGCGGCATCACGGTGGTGCAGACCACGGACCGTGCCGACGGCGCGGCGCGCATTGCCGCGCTGGCCGCC
>JBBKVU010000324.1:0-10703 GCA_037968595.1 Comamonas sp. | reverse complement strand
GTCGGGCGCGCTGCGGGCTGGTGGCCCGGCGGTCGAACCAGCGCAGGCGGTGAAACAGCGAGGACAGCGCGCCCGACAGGCCGTTGGGCATGGCGTACAGCGCGAACAGCAGCAGCGCGCCATAGGTGAAATGCTGCACGCCCGGCCAGCGCGCGAGAAACGCGTCGAGCAGCGTCAGCACCACGGCGCCCAGCAGCGGCCCGTAGACCGAGCGCCCGCCAAACAGCACGATCAGCAGAAAGAACACCGACAGGTTGAAGGTGATGAAGTCCGAGTTGATGTACTGGTTCTGCTGGGTGATCAGCGCACCGGCAAAGCCGCAGGTCACGGCGCTGATGACGAAGGCCAGCACCTTGTACTTGTAGACGCTCACACCCACGCTTTCCGCGGCCACTTCGGCGGTGTTCACGGCCATGAACGCGCGGCCGTATTTGCCGCGCAGCAGAAAGCGCAGCATCAGATGGGCGGCAATGCCCAGCGCCAGCACCACCCAGACCCATTGGCGCGCGTCCAGCGGCTCGCCGCCAAACGTCAGCGGCAGCACGCCGTAGATGCCCTGCTGTCCGGCAAACACATCCTGCCACTCCGAAACCACTTTCTCCACGACCACGCCAAAGCCTATGGTCACCATGGCCAGCGCTGGGCCCTTGACGCGCAGCGCGGGCAAGGCAATCACCACGCCGAACACGCCGGCCATCACGCCCGCGGCAACGAAGGCCAGCCAGGGATTCCAGCCGAGCTTGGCCGTGAGCAGCGCCGCCGTGTAGGCTCCGACCGCAAACAGCCCCGCATGGCCCAGCGACTTCTGCCCGGCGTAGCCGACCAGCACGTTGAGCCCGGCGGCGGCAAGGTAGTTCACGCCGATCAGGAACAGGACCTTGAGATAGAAACCGTTGTCGGTGACGACCGGGATCAGCCCGACCAGGGCCGCGAAGGCGACCACGCCCAAAAGATGCTTGTACTGGTTCATCAGACCTTCTCCACCACGCGCTGACCCAGCAGGCCTTCAGGCTTGAGCACCAGAACAAAAATGATCAGCAGGAAGATGCTGATTTCGCGCAGCTCCGCATGCCACAGGCCAACCATGGCTTCGATCAGACCCAGCAGAAAACCGCCCAGCATGCAGCCGCGCGGATTGCTTAGGCCGCCGACAATGGCCGAGGAAAACGCCTTGAGCGCCAGCGTCAGTCCCATGAACACCGAGGCGGTGGTGATGGGCGCGATCAGCAGCCCGGCAATGCCGGCCAGGCTGGCGCTGACGACAAACGCCAGCACCACGATGGCCGTCACGTTGATGCCCATCAGCGTGGCCGCGCTGCTGCTTTGCGCCACGGCGCGCACCGCCTTGCCCAGGCGCGTCTTGCGCATCACGACGTCCAGGCACAGCATCAGCGCGATGCTCACGCACAGCACCAGGATTTCCTGCGGCAGCACGCCCGCGCCGCCTATGCGCAGCACCTCGCTGCCCAGCGGCGAAGGCATGACCATGGGCGACGGGCCCCAGATGGCCAGAGCGATGTTCTGGATGATGATGCCAAAGCCAATGGTGCTCATCACCCAGGCCAGGCCGCCCTGGCCGATGAACGGGCGGATCGCGGCGTAATACACCACCACGCCCAGCAGGCCCATGATCGCGACCGTGACCAGCAGGCTCAGGCCATAGCGCGCCAGCGTCACTTCCGCCTGCTGCAAGCTGCCCTTGAAGTCATGGCCAGCAAGCAGCAGCAGCGTGGACACCGCGATGAAAGCGCCAGCGACGAGAAACTCGCCCTGGCCGAAATTGAAGGTTTTGGTGGTGTTGTGGGTGATGTTGAAACCCAGGGCCACCAGGGCATAGATGCTGCCCAATGCCAGGCCACTGAACATGGCCTGAAGAATACTGACTGCCATACGCGCAACTCCGATCGCTCGCCATACCAACGCAAGGTGCCGACGAACCGCGGGCGCGGTCCGTCAGCGAACAGGCTTTACTTCTTGAAGTCAGCGGGCTGGAAGCCCTTGGTCACGGAGTCCTCGAACTTCACGACCGTGTCGCCCTTCCAGCGCGCGAGGTAGAAGTCATTGACGTTCAGGCCTTCGTGCATGGTCTTGGTGAACGGCTTGTTGTAGGTCTTGATCACGCCTTCGACGCCCTGCAGGTTTTCCAGTGCCGCGGCCACCTTGGCGCCGTCGGTGCTGTTGGCCTGCTTCATCGCGGCGGCAATCAGCATCACCGAGTCATAGCTTTGCGCCGCGCACGGGAAGGTGGTCAGCGTGGGGAAGTTCTTGCGCACGCGCTCGCCCAGGGCCTTGGTCTTGGCGTTGGTGTCTTCCGTGGTCGAGGCCGCCATGATCAGGTGCTCGGAGAGCTTGGCGCCGGTCATCTTGGGGAACAGCGAGCTCAGATTGCCCCAGGCGCCCAGCGTGGTCGGCAGGTAGTTGATCTTCTCCATGCTGCGCAGCACCTGGGCCGTGCCGTCGGCCAGGCCGTAGACGATCACGGTGTCGGCGCCCGCGGCCTTGATCTTCGACAGCTGCGAAGTGATGTCGGTGTCCTTGGGGCCGAACTTCTCCACGGCCACGGGCTTGACGCCATGCAGCTCGAGAATCGCCGTCGCGTCCTTGGTGCCGCCCTGGCCGTAGCCGGTGGAATCGGCCAGCACGGCAATCTTCTTGCCCGCCGAATGCTTGACCGCGTAGGCCGCCAGCAGCGCCGACTGCTCGCGGTCCACCATCGAGATGCGGAACAGGTAGTTCTGCGCATCGTTGGCGTAGCGGGTGGTGATCTCCGAGCCGGTGGCGATCGGCACCACGACGGGAATCTTCTTTTGCTGCGGCAGGTGCAGCCAGGCCAGCGCATTGCCCGAGTTGGCCGGGCCGACGACGGCCGAGACTTTCTCGTTGTCGATCAGCTCGGTCATGTTCTGAATCGACTTGGGCGGCGTGCCCAGGTCGTCGCGGATCACGCCCACGACCTTGCGGCCCATGATGCCGCCGGCCTTGTTGATGTCCTCGATCGCGGCCTCGAAGCCCCAGCGGCCCGAAATCCCCAGCTCGGCGACACCGCTGCCCGACATGTCGGCGTTGTAGCCGATCTTGATGTCCTGCGCATAGGCCGTGCCCGATACGATGGCGGCGGCAATCGCCGTTTTGGCAAATCCTTTGAACCAGTTCATGCTTGTCTCCTTTGACGGCTTTTGTGAGGCCACGGCCCGAAGCCAGCGGCTTGGGGTATGCGACCCATTTGGTGTCCAGCCAATATAGACAAACTGTATCCATACCGACAGGTACAGTTGCGCGATACAGCAAGCAGGTCGCGCCGGCCTGTCGCGCGGCGCCTGCCGCTGCCGGCGGCCAGAGATACCACTGGCGACGCGGCATCCGCAGGCGTAAGCTGGAGTGCCGGTCAAGCGGATGCGCGCCCAGCGGCGCACGGCGCCAGCGACCGCGCGAAAGGACTCGCCATGCTGTCCCGATCCGCCGTCACCACCATGCTTCCGGTCATTGACATGGAACGCGCCCGACACTTCTACGAAGACTGCCTGGGCCTTGCGCCCGGCGGCTTGCGGCCGGACGGCAAGTTCGTCTACCAGGTCGGCGGCACCACCCTCGCGCTGTTTCCCAAACCCGAAGGCAGCAAGGCCGACCACACCGCCATCAGCTTTCGCGTCGACGACATCGCCGCGAGCATTGCGCAGCTGAAAATTGCGGGCGTGGCCTTCGAGGACTACGACTTTCCGGGCCTGAAAACCGTCAACCATGTCTGCGTGCTGGGCGCGGAGAAAGCCGCCTGGTTCAAGGACACCGAAGGCAACTATCTGTGCCTGCACGAGGATCTGCCCGAAGGCTAGCGCGGGCCGCTGCGGTCCTCGGACCCTCAGCTCAGGCCAGCGAGAAGTCGGTCAAGCGCCTGCTGGTAGTGCGCCAGCAGCGGCTCTAACTGCGCGGGCTGCGCCTGGCTTGCGGCCAGCGCCAGACCGCTGCCATGCGCATGGTCGACAAGAATGTCGCGCCACGCCAGCGGCTGCGCGGTGATGCGCGCCAGCAAGCTGTCCAGCCGCTCGGTGATCTCGCGCGTCACGCCGGCAAAGGCCTGCGGCGTGGCAAAAATCGCCAGCGTCAGCTGCGGATAGCGGCCCACCGTCTGGTGGTAGCGGGTCAGCAGCGTCCGGATCTGCGCGCGCTCATCGGCCAGCTGCGGCGCGTCCAGCACCCGGGCATAGACCTGGTCGGCGATGGCGCGCAGCAGCCCGGCCTGGTCGCCCACATGGCGGTAGAGACTCATGGGCGTGACGCCCAGCCTTGCGGCCAGGGCGCGCATGCTCAAGCCCTGGCCCGCGCCCTCGTCAAGCAGGCACAGCGCTGCGGCCAGCACCTCATCGCGTGCCATCCCCTGACCCTGGGCCGGACGCCCGCGCGCCCGGCTCATGGCGCGCGCCGGTAGCAGGACTGCACCAGGCCCGAAGGGAAGCTGCGGCTCGATGTCAGCGTCCAGTCGATGTCCTCGGACAGCGCGCCAAACAGGCGCCGGCCCGAGCCGAGCAGCACGGGCACCGTGGTGATCACCATGTCGGCAATCAGACCCGCGCGCAGAAAAGACTGCACCAGTTGCCCGCCGTCGACATAGACGCGGCCCACGTTCTGCGCGGGCAATGTCGCCATCAACTCGCCGGGCGCGCTGGCGCTGAACCGCAGCTTGCCCTGCAGGGCCTCGGGCACCGCCGTGTCGGCCAGCTGTTTCGACAGCACCAGCACGGGCCGGTCATAGGCCCAGGGGCCCAGGCTCAGCACCTTCTCATAGGTACCGCGGCCCATCACGATCAAGTCCTTGTCGGCAATGAAATCCGCATAGCCATGGTTCTCGTCGGGCGCGTCGCGCTGCAGCAGCCAGGCGATGTCGCCGTCGGGCCGGGCAATGAAGCCGTCAAGGCTGGTGGCAATGAAAACGTGGGCGGTGGCCATGGCGATTCCAGTAAATATACATCGTATATTATTGCGCGAAAATGGATTGCCTGGTCAGCCAATGGCTTTGGTACAGTGACTCCACCCTGGCGCTGGCGCCAGCCTGCGCCTACCGCCTTCCGCCTGAACTCAACCCTCTGCCCCATGACCCTTCCCACGCCCGCCGCCTCCTTCCCATCATGGCGACGCCGCGCCGCGCAGGCCGTGATGCTGCTGGCGGCCGCGCTGTGCTGGCTCAATGCCGTGATCATTGCCGGCAATGGGGTGCTGGTTGCCACGCAAACCCAGGCCATCACCGTCAGCGTGGTGGTGGCGCTGGTCTATGCGCTGATTGGCGGGGTGCAATTCAAGATGCAGCAGCATCTGTTCAGGCTCTGGGCCCTGCCAACGCCCGAAGACGCGCGGCAGCACGCGGCCCTGCGCGGCCTGACGTTTTTCAGCGCGCTGTTTTCGGCCGGCATCGTGCTGCTCATGCTTTTGTCGCTGTCCGCGGTCTTGAGCCGCATGCGCGAAGGCCATGCGATCTTCGGCTGAAACCCGCCACCTGGCGGCGCCCGGCGCGCGCTAGGCGATCTGGCCGATGCGCACCACCGCGCGGGCAATCAGCGCCAGCACCGCGCTTTCGGCGCCCTGCGGATCGCGCCCTTCTATGGAGTGCAGCAAGGACCGGTGCAATTCCAGCGCCTGGGCGTCGGGGCCCCAGGCGTCACTGGACGCCTGAAAACTGGTTTTCCAGACCGCCGACAGCGCCGTCTCCAGTTGCTGTATGAACTGGTTGTCGCAGGAACGCACCACGGCGCCGTGAAAGCGCAGGTCGGCCTCGATGTAGCTGGCCTGGGTCTGGGCCTTTGCCATCGCCTCGAAGGCTTCGCGGATTTCGGCCACCTGCGGCGGCAAGGCCCTGGCCGCGGCCAGCGGCTCTATGGTCTGGCGCAGCTCCATCAGGTCGGCAATCAGCTTCTTGTCGGGCGGCGCCTCGCTTTGCCAGCCCAGCACGGCCGGGTCGAACAGATTCCATTCGGCGCGCGGCAGCACATGGGTGCCGGTACGCGGACGTATCGACACCAGGCCCTTGGCCGCAAGACTCTTCATTGCCTCGCGGATGATCAGCCGGCTCGCGCCATAGGTTTCGGCCAGCTGCGGCTCGGTCGGCAACTGCTCGCCTTCGGCATAGCGCCCGGCAACGATGCTCGCGCCCACGGCGTCCACGATTTGGTGGTGAAAGTTGCGCAAACGGGGTGGGGACATAGAGTGCAAGCATAACCGCTGCCCCGGCTTCATTCCGTCTTGACGTCAATCATATGATGATTGTATTATTCGCAGCGGCGCGGCACCGCGTTTCATAATTCATCAAAAAAGCTGGAGACAAATCATGAAGAAGAGCCTTGTGACCATTGCGCTTGCCTTTGGCGCGACCCTGGTCCTGCACCCCGCAGCGCATGCCCAGGACTTCCCTGCCAAACCGATACGCATGATCGTGCCGGTGCCGCCGGGCGGCTCGGGCGATCTGGTCTCGCGCCTCACGGCCAACGCCGCTGCCAAGGAACTGGGCCAGCCCATCGTGGTCGAGAACCGCCCGGGTGCGACCGGCAACATCGGCACGGCGGTCGCGGTCAAGGCACCGGCCGACGGCTACACCATCTTCCTGTGCAGCATAGGCAACTGCTCGGTCAACTCCAGCCTCTACGCCAACCCCGGCTTCGACCTGCTCAAGGACATCGCTCCCGTGGTGCTGCTCGGCTCGTCGATCAACGTGCTGACGGCCAGCCCCAAGTCCGAGATCAACAGCGTCGAGGACCTGGTGGCCAAGGCCAAGCGCGGCCAGCTCACCTATGCCTCCTCGGGCGTGGGCGCCTCCAACCACCTCGCGGGCGAGATGTTCAAGAAGATGGCCGGCGTCGAGCTGCTGCATGTGCCCTACAAGGGTTCGGGCCCGGCCATCACCGATCTGCTCGGCGGGCAGATCGACGTGTTCTTCGACAACGAGCCGTCCATTGCGCCGTTCGTCAAGACCGGCAAGGTCAAGGGCCTGGCGGTCACGGGCAAGGGCCGCTCAAGCAACCTGCCCGAGCTGCGCTCGATGGAGGAGATCGGCTACAAGAGCTTCATCATCGAGCCGTGGTTCGCCATCGGCGCGCCGGCCGGCACGCCCGCGGCCGTGATCCAGAAGCTCAACGCCGCGTTCAACAAGGGCCTGCAGGACCCGACGGTGCGCAAGACCATGAGCGACGCCGGCATCAATCCCCTGGGCGGAGCGCCTGCCGTGCTGGGCAAGCACATCCGCGCCGAACACGACAAGTGGGCCGATCTGATCCGCTCGCAAAAGATTTCTGCGGAGTAAACACGAATGCGCATTACAGCGATTGAAACCACACGCCTGAAGACCCAGCCCAACCTGCTGTGGGTCGAGATTGAAACCGACGCCGGCATTGTCGGCCTGGGAGAAACCTTCCGCGGCGCCGAAGCCGTGGAAACCTATATCCACTCGATGGCCGCGCCGCTGATACTGGGCCAGAGCGCGCTCGACATCGAGCGCCTGCACAAGATCCTGCTGCGCGGCTATCTGGGCTTCAACGGCAGCGGCGTGGAAACGCGCGCCGCCTCGGCCATAGACATTGCGCTGTGGGACATCCTGGGCCAGGCCACGGGCCAGCCCATCTATCAGCTGCTGGGCGGTGCCTGCCACGACCGCATGCGCGCCTACAACACCTGCGCCGGCGTCGACTACAACAGCAAGAGCATCCAGCGCCGGCTGGTGCAGCCCGGCGACGCCAAGGTCCGCCACCGCTATGACGACCAGATCGCTTTCATTGAAAGCCCGGGCGAACTCGCGCAAAGCCTGGTTGAAGAAGGCTTCAGCGCCATGAAGATCTGGCCGTTCGATGCCGCGGCCACCGAATCGGACGGGCAATATGTGAGCGCCAAGGCCATGCGCCAGGGCCTGGAAGTGTTCGAGAAGATCCGCCTGGCCGTGGGCGACAGGATCGAAGTGATGTGCGAGTTCCATTCGATGTGGAACGTGACGTCGGCGCTGGCCATCGCGCGCGAACTCAAGCAGTACCGGCCGTTCTGGGCCGAGGACCCGATCAAGATGGACAGCCCGGGCGCGCTTGCCGACTACCGCCGACTGGGCCAGATTCCGGTCTGCGGCAGCGAGACGCTGGCCGCGCAGGGCGCGTTTCGCGACCACCTCGCGGCGCATGCGCTGGACTACGTCATGCTGGATCTCTCGTGGTGCGGGGGCATCACCGAGGCACGCAAGATCGCCAGCCTGGCCGACGCCTACCAGAAGCCCATCGCACCGCATGACTGCACCGGCCCGGTGGTGCTGATGGCTTCGCTGCACCTGGGGCTGGCCTCGCCCAACGCCATCTTCCAGGAAGTGGTGCGCGCGTTTCTCAGCACCTTCTACAAGGACCTGGTGACCGAGCTGCCGGTGCTGGAAAACGGCTACCTGCTGCGCCCCGACAAGCCAGGCCTGGGCACCGCGCTGGCGCCCGGCGTCAAGCGCGACCCCGCGGCCAGCACGCGCCGCAGCACCGCGGCATAAGACCAAGCCCCGTACTCCGGGCCGGCGCCCGCCGGCCCTTCCCCGCTACGCCCATGAACAAAGCCGCGATGACGGCTGGGCGCAGCCATGGCCGATTGCAAAACAGGAGACAAAAAATGAGCCACAAGATTCAACGACATATCGCGCTGGGCGCCCTGCTTGCCTGCAGCGCCAGCGCCTTCGCGCAGTCCGGCGTGACCGTCTACGGCCGCGCCGATGCCGCCGTTTACCACCAGTCGCGCTCCAACCCCGGCGCCAACCAATGGTCGCTGTCGTCCGACACCAGCTACTTCGGCCTGCGCGGCAACGAAGACCTGGGAGCAGCCCTGAGCGCGACGTTCAAGCTTGAAAGCCAGCTTGATCTGTCGAGTGGCGCCAGCGGCGCGGCCTTCTTCAACCGCGAAGCCTATGTAGGCCTGTCCGACCGCCGCCTGGGCACGCTGCAGCTGGGCTCGATGTGGGGCCCGTCGGTCTGGATTTCAGGCAAGGCCGATGCCTTTGGCCGCGCCCAACTGGGCGCGGTGCAGACGCTGCTGCAGGGCGCGAACAACCGCGGCAACACCTTCAAGTTCGACAACGCCGTGCAGTACATCAGCCCCAAGATCGGCAATGTGTTTGGCCGTGCCTATGTGCAGGCCGCCGAAGGCGCGGTGACGGGCCGCAACTACGCGCTGGCGCTGGACTACACCAGCGGGCCGGCTTTTCTGGGCCTGGCCTTCGACAGCGCGCAGATCGCCGGCTCGGCCGTGGGCCTGGCCGCGCCCGCGGTGCGCGCCAAGACGCTGGGCATAGGCGGCGCCTACAACTTCGGTGTGGTGCGCGTGCACGGCTACTACCAGCGCAACCAGATTCCAGGCCTGGCCGACGCGAATTCGGCCAACGCCAGCGCGGCGATTCCCGTGGGCTCGGGCGAGTTCCGGCTGGCGCTGGGCAGATGGTCGCGCCCCGGCGATGCCGACGCCAGGCGCGTGGCGCTGGGCTATGCGCATTTCCTGTCCAAGCGCACGCAGATCTACGCCACGTTTGCCCAGCTCAAGAACGCCAGCCGCTCGACGACCATGCTGTTCCCCATCAGCCAGGACTCGGCGCCCGCCATGGCCGGCCAGGACGTGAAGGCCTTTGGCATCGGCATGCGCCACATGTTCTAAACATCGATTCGTTCAGGAATTCCCATGTCCCATTTCACCCCCGCTGAAGTCCGCGCCGCCTTGAACGGCATTTCCGGCATTCTGGTCACGCCGTTCGATGCGCAGGACAGGATCGCGCCCCAGCGCCTTGCGCCCATCATCGACAAGGCGATTGGCGCCGGCGTGCATGTGCTGGTCGCCAACGGCAACACCAGCGAGTACTACGGCCTGCGCTACAGCGAAAGCGAAGCCATGGTCCAGGCCGCGGCCCAGCTCATAGCCGGGCGCGTGCCGCTGCTTGGCGGCGTGGGCCGCAGCGTGGGCGAAGCCTGCGATCTGGCCAGCGCTTCGCAGGCAGCAGGCGTCGATGCGCTGATGGTGCACCAGCCGCCCGACCCGTTTGTCTCGCCGCGCGGCGTGCTGGCCTATGTGCAGCGCATTGCCGAAGCCGCGCCCGGCCTGCCGCTGGTGCTGTATCTGCGCAATGAGTCCATAGGCATGGCGACCATAGAAGCGCTGTGCCGCCTCCCCAGCGTGATTGGCGTCAAGTGGGCCTCGGCCACACCCTTGCTGCTGGCCGAGGCCATACGCCGCACCAGCGACAAGGACATCGCCTGGGTAGGCGGCCTGGCCGAAACCTGGGCGCCGGTGTCGTACTGCGCGGGCGCACGCGGCTTCACTTCGGGCCTGATCAACGCGCTGCCCGAACGCTCCATGGCCATCCATGCGGCGCTGGAGAAAAGCGACTATGCCGCGGCGCGCGCGCTGATCGAGCAGATGCTGCCCTTCGAGGAATTGCGCGCCCAGGAAAACAACGGTGCCAATGTCACGGTGGTGAAGACCGCGCTGCAACTGATGGACATGGACTGCGGCGCAACGCGCCCACCCTCGGCCTGGCCCATGGCGCCGCAGTCGCTGGAAGCGCTACAGCAATTGCTGCGCAGCCTGCAGTCTTGAGAAGCGCGCTCAGAGCCCGAAGCGCTCGTGCCAGCGCCGCGGCACCAGCGCGTCTATGAGCAGCGCCACCAGCATGGACGCTCCCAGCAGCGGATAGAGCAGGCCCAGCGCCACGGCAACGGCGATCG
>JBBKVU010000323.1:0-4838 GCA_037968595.1 Comamonas sp. | reverse complement strand
CCACCGATACGGGCGCGGGCGGCAGGGTCCAGCCGGCCTGCGGGCGGCCCTGGCTGTCGCGCACTTCGCGCAACTGCCAATGGTAGGCCTCTAGCGTGGCTGCATCCGCGCCCGTATCGGTGGTGACGGTCTGCGAAGTCGCACAGGCCGCAAGGCCCGCCGACAAGGCCAAGATGCCAAAAAATCGCATGGAGTTTCCTTTCAATGCCAGCCCAAGCGGCTGAAAAAATTGCAACAGTTGCAAGCATGCAAGCTATTCCCGCGTCGCTGCGTAGTTAGGCTCAGGCGGCGTCTGTGGGACAACAGCGCCTGGTCCTGTGCGCGTCCGCACCGGGTTGAGGCGGGTCCCGTGGCCGACCTTGCTGACGGGGTAAGCACTGCTGATTTGTAACCCGTGGACTCACGGCGATAAGGGGAGTGTGCTATAAAATTTGATAGCATTTTTGCAGGCGACAGCAGTCGCTTGTAACCGATTGAACAAGGAGCACCTGGTGGTGAAGCAGACACGGATGGACGGATGGCGGCGCAGCCTCTGGCCGCTGGCATGGCTTGCGCTGGCCGGGGCGCTCACGGCCTGCGCCAGTGAACCTATGAAGCGTGTGCGGTCGCAGGAAGACTTCTCCTCGACGGCCACCTATTCACGGCTGTTCGACGCCACGCCCGCCCAGACCTGCGAGGCCGCGCGGCGCGCGCTGCTGAGCCAGGGCTACATGATCAACAACGCGCGCACCGATCTGGTCGAAGGGCAAAAAAGCTTCCAGCCCGAGCCCGAAGTGCATCTGCAGATGCTGATACGCGTGGTCTGCGTGCCCGAAAGCGCCGACCACGGCATCAGCCTGGGCTTCGTGACCGCGCTGCAGGACCGCTATGCGTTGAAGAAAAGCGCCAACTCGGCCAGCCTGGGCGTGGGCGCCCTGGGCTCGGTGTCGCTGCCGTTTGCGGCCAGCAACGATTCCATGATCAAGGTCGGCAGCGAGACGATCGCGGTTGATTCCTTCTACGAGAACTTCTTCGATCTCGTCAAACGCTTTCTGCAATCCGACGCGCTGCCCGAAGAATAAGCGGCTTACGCCGGCACGAACAACGCCGGATCTACCATTGTCTGGTTGAGCATCACGCCCCAGTGCAGATGCGGCCCTGTCACGCGGCCGGTCGCGCCCACGGCGGCAAACGCCTGACCCGTGGTCAGCACATCGCCCAGCTTGGCGTCGGTGCGGCTCAGGTGGCAATACATGCTCAGCAGGCCCGCGCCATGGTCGAGCCAGACCGTGCCGCCATTGAAGAAGTAGTCGCCCACGTCGACCACCTTGCCCGGCAGGGGGGCGACGATGGCCGTGCCCGTGGCCGCGGCGATGTCCATGCCGCTGTGCGGATTGCGCGCCTGGCCGTTGAACACCCGGCGCAGGCCGAAGGAGCTCGAGCGCCGACCCGGCACCGGAATGCGCATGCGCAGGTCCTCGCCCAGCGGCGCGGTGAACAGCGCCATCACCTGCTGCTGGTGGGCGCGCTCGCGTTCGTGGCGTGCCAGGTCTTCGGGAGCGAGGTCCACGGTCTTGGGCGAAACCTTGAGTTGCTGCTGCTGGTAGCGCTTGTCGCGCACCGTGTATTCGAGGCTCTGCAGGCCTTCGCCGGCATCGACCTGCACGCGGTGCAGGCCCGGGGCGGCCGACAGGGGAATGCCGACAATCGCCGTCCATTCGATCATGTCGCCCACGACCAGCACGGGGTGATCGCCGGCCTTGACCTTGGGGCGGCGGGACGCGGGCCCCAGCGACAGCCGCGCGATGCCGCCGGGCACGCGCGATTCATGGGGCCAGACATCGAATTTGGCGGGCGCTGAAAAAGCCGCGGGGCTGGCCAGCGTGCACAGTGCGGCTTGCAGCGCCGTGCGCCGCGTCAGGAGGGAAGTGGTCAGGTGCATGGCGCCATTGTGCCGCTGTGCGCCGCGCCTGCTCGTAGGCCTCAGCCGGGTGCGCGGTAGACCAGCACCTTGAGCGAGCGTTCGGGCGAGACATCGGCAAACACCGCGGGATTGGCAAGGCGTTCGACGAACTGCAGTTCGGGCGCGAGTTCCTGCATCTGGCTTTGCAGGAAGTCCTGGCCGAGCTCGGGCGCGTTGAGGCACAGCAGCACATGGCCGCCGGGACGCAGCAGATCGGGCAGGCGGCGCATCAGCTTGGCGTAGTCCTTGGTCGCGACAAAGCTGCCTTTCTGGTAGCTTGGCGGGTCGACGACGACCAGATGGTAGGGGCCGCCACGCGTGATCTTGCCCCAGGTCTTGAAGATATCGTGGGCCAGAAAGCTCGCACCGTCGCTGATCTCGTTGATCTGATGGTTCTGCTGGCCTATGGCCAGCGCCCCCTGGCTCATGTCCAGGTTGAGCACCTGCCTGGCGCCGGCCTGGCGCGCGACCACCGAAAACGCGCAGGTGTAGGCAAACAGGTTGAGCACCTTGAGTCCGCGCTGCAGCTCGGGATGCGCCGCCACATGCTCGCCCACCCAGCGCCGGCCTTCGGCCATGTCGAGAAACAGGCCGTGGTTCTGGCCCTTGAGCACATGCACCCGGTAGCGGGTGCCGTTCTCGCTCACGACATGCGGCTCGGGCACGCTGCCGGCCATCAGCCGGGTGTCGCTGCGGCCTTCATGGCGGCACTGGAACACCCAGTTCAGCGGCGCTCCGGCGCCGATCTGCTGCCAGCGCTGCTGCAGCGCCGCGCCTATGGTCGCGAGGTCCTCGTCGTTCACGGGCTGGAAGCTGGTCAGCAGCAGCACGGGTGCGTAGGCGTCGAGCACCCACTGTTCGCAGCCCGGGTAAAGACCGCCGCGGCCGTGGAAGATGCGCCGGGCATCGGTGGGCAGTTCCATCGTGGCGATGGCGTCGAGCAGGGCTTGCATGGTGTCTTCGGATGTGCGGGAAAGATGAAAAAGGCTGCCAGCGGCAGCCTTGGGGCGAAGCGGTTTGCAAAGAGGCCTGCTTCTGAGGGAGGGCCGTTAGTGGCTCGACAGGCTCACCAAGAACGGCGAACCCCGTTCGCTCAGAGCCTGCCTCGCCGGCCGCGTCGAAGGGCCCAAGGGCTGGAGGCTCACCGGGTATTACTTGCCCCAGCTGTCCTTCAGTCCGGTGATCTTGTTGAACACCGGCTTGCCCGCCGCATGGTCATGGCGGTCGGTGACGAAGTAGCCGTGGCGCTCGAACTGGAAGCGCGTGTCGGGCGCGGCGTCGGCCAGCGAGGGCTCGACAAACGCGGTCACGACCTTGAGGCTGTCGGGGTTGAGCAGCGTCAGGAAGTCCTTGCCGCCGGCATCGGGCTGGGCATCGGTGAACAGGCGGTCGTAGATGCGCACTTCGGCGGCGACGCCGTCGGCCACGCCCACCCAGGTGATGGCCGCCTTGACCTTGACGCTGTCGGCGCCGGGCGTGCCGCTCTTGGTGTCGGGCACGACCTGGGCCAGCACTTCGGTGATCTCGCCGGCTGCATTCTTGTTGCAGCCCGTGCATTCAATCACGTAGCCGCCCTTGAGGCGCACCTTGTTGCCGGGGAACAGGCGCTTGTAGCCCTTGACCGGTACTTCCTGGAAGTCTTCGCGTTCTATCCAGACTTCGCGGCCGATGGTGAAGTGGCGCAGCGCCGGCTCCTGGCCTTCGGGCGGGTGGGGCAGCGCCGGCAGGGTGCAGGGCTCGAGATGGCCGGCGCCCATGACATCGTCCCAGTTCTCCAGCACCAGCTTGACCGGGTCGAGCACGGCCATGCCGCGGTGGGCCTGGTTCTCGAGGTCTTCGCGCAGGCAGCCTTCGAGCGTCGCGTAGTCGATCCAGCTGTAGTCCTTGGTCACGCCGATGCGCTCGCAGAAGGTCTGCAGGCTTTGCGGCGTGTAGCCGCGCCGGCGCAGGCCGACCACGGTGGGCATGCGGGGGTCGTCCCAGCCCTGCACGATGCCGTTGTCGACCAGATGCTTGAGCTTGCGCTTGCTGGTGATGACATAGGTCAGGTTCAGGCGCGCGAACTCATACTGGCGCGGCTGGGGCGCGGCAATCAGGCCGCCGGTCACGAGTTGCTCGAGCAGCCAGTCGTAGAACGGGCGCTGGTCCTCGAACTCCAGCGTGCAGATCGAGTGCGTGATGTGCTCGAGCGCGTCTTCGATCGGGTGGGCATAGGTGTACATCGGGTAGATGCACCACTTGTTGCCGGTGTTGTGGTGTTCGGCATGGCGCACGCGGTAGATCGCCGGGTCGCGCATGTTGATGTTGGCCGCGGCCATGTCGATCTTGGCGCGCAGCACGGCCGCGCCGTCGGCCAGCTGGCCGTCGCGCATGGCGCGAAAGCGCTCCAGATTCTGCGCCGGCGTGCGATCGCGGAACGGGCTGTTGGTGCCGGGCTTGGTGAAGTCGCCGCGGTTGGCGCGCATTTCCTCGGCCGACTGTTCGTCGACATAGGCCAGGCCTGCGCCGATCAGATACTCGGCGGCGCGGTACATGAAGTCGAAGTAGTCGCTGGCCTGGTAGGGCGCGGCCGCGCCTGGCGCTTCGCCGCCCTGGGCCCAGTCGTAGCCCAGCCAGTGCACGGCATCGATGATGCCGTCCACGTATTCCTGGTCTTCCTTTTCCGGGTTGGTGTCGTCGAAGCGCAGATGGCAGACACCACCGTAGTCGCGCGCCAGGCCGAAGTTCAGGCAGATGCTCTTGGCGTGGCCGATGTGCAGATAGCCGTTGGGTTCGGGCGGGAAGCGGGTGCGGATCTTCGCGGGATCGGGCTCGCCGGCGGCGTGATGGGCCGCATCGCCAGGGCTTCCGCCCCAGCGGCGCTGGGCATGTGCGCCGCTGGGGCGGAAGCCCTGGC
>JBBKVU010000322.1:0-2546 GCA_037968595.1 Comamonas sp. | reverse complement strand
CGCCAAGCAATGGCTCAAGGCCCAGTTCGGCACCGAGTTCCGCGCCTGCATGACGCAGCTGGGCGAGCTCGAGATTCCTTTCGAGGACTGGGCGCATGTGCCCAGCAATCCCTTCTTCGCCCCCGTGGCCGACGTGCAGGCCTATGAAAGCTACATGGATGCGCTGCGCAAGGCCGGCGATTCCTGCGGCGCACGCATACGCGTGCAGGCCACGGGCGTGCCCGTGGGCCTGGGTCAGCCGCTTTATGACAAGCTGGACGCCGACATTGCCTACGCAATGATGGGTCTGAACGCGGTCAAGGGTGTGGAAATCGGCGCCGGCTTTGCCAGCGTCGCGCAGCGCGGCACGGTGCACGGCGATTCGCTCACGCCCGCGGGCTTTGCCAGCAACCATTCGGGCGGCGTGCTCGGCGGCATCAGCACCGGTCAGGACCTCGAAGTCTCGATTGCCATCAAGCCCACGAGCTCCATCCTGAGTCCGCGCGAGTCCATCGACATCCACGGCCAGAGCACGGAAGTCATCACCAAGGGCCGGCACGACCCCTGCGTGGGCATTCGCGCCGCGCCGATTGCCGAAGCCTTGCTGGCGCTGGTGGTCATGGACCACGCGCTGCTGCACCGCGCCCAGTGCGGCGATGTGCGCCACGGCGTCGCGCCCATCGCGTCCTCGCTGCTCTGAGATTTCGCCAGACGTGAAAAAGCCATCCCTGGGGATGGCTTTTTTGTGCTGCTTTGTTCTCAAGTACGAATGGCTGATGGCCGTTCGCCCTGAGCCTGTCGAAGGGCGTTTCCATCCTCAGGACGAACCGCAGGCCTCAGCCCCTGCGCACCTCGTCCATCACATCCTTGAAGTCCTCGATGTCCTCGAAGCTGCGGTAGACGCTGGCAAAGCGGATATAGGCGACCTTGTCGAGCTGCTTGAGTTCGTGCATCACCAGCTCGCCGATGCGGCTGGAAGGCACTTCGCGCAGGCCCAGGTTGCGCAGCTTTTCCTCTATGCGCTCGATCGCGGTGTCGACCTGCTCGGTGCTCACCGGACGCTTGCGCAGTGCCAGCGAGAACGAGCCGCTGAGCTTGGCGCGCTCGTACTCTATGCGCCGGCCGTCTTTCTTGACGATCGCCGGGAAGCTGACTTCGGGCCGCTCGTAAGTCGTGAAGCGCTTGTCGCAACCGCCGCACTGGCGGCGGCGGCGGATGAAGCCGCCGTCTTCCGCCTCGCGGGTTTCGACCACCTGGGTGTCAGGATGGCTGCAGAAAGGGCACTTCATGGCTCAGGGCGGACCGAATGGCGGGGGGGCTTAGTCGCGGTAGACGGGGAAACGCGCGGTCAGCGCCGCGACCTTGGCGCGCACCGCGGCCAGGTTGGCTTCGTCCGTCGGGTTCTCCAGCACGTCGGCAACCAGGTTGGCCGTCAGGCGGGCTTCTTCTTCCTTGAAACCACGGGTGGTCATCGCGGGCGTGCCCACGCGGATACCGCTGGTCACCATCGGCTTTTCAGGATCGTTGGGGATGCTGTTCTTGTTGATGGTGATGTGGGCAGCGCCCAGAGCGGCTTCAGCGGCCTTGCCGGTGATGCCCTTGGCGCGCAGGTCGACCAGCATCACGTGGCTTTCGGTGCGGCCGGAAACAATGCGCAGACCGCGTTCGATCAGCGTCTCGGCAAACACTTGTGCGTTCTTCACGACCTGGGCCTGGTAGGCCTTGAATTCGGGCGTCAGCGCTTCCTTGAACGCCACGGCCTTGCCGGCAATGACGTGCATCAGCGGGCCGCCTTGCAGGCCGGGGAAGATCGCCGAATTGATGGCCTTCTCGTGCTCGGCCTTCATCAGGATCACGCCGCCGCGCGGGCCGCGCAGGCTCTTGTGGGTGGTGGTCGTGACCACGTCGGCGTGGGGCACGGGGTTGGGGTAGACACCCGCGGCAATCAGGCCGGCGTAGTGGGCCATGTCGACCCACAGGATGGCGCCGATTTCCTTGGCAATTTTCGCAAAGCGTTCGAAGTCGATGCGCAGCGCATAGGCCGAGGCACCGGCAATGATCAGCTTGGGCTTGTGCTCGCGCGCCTTGGCTTCCAGGGCGTCGTAGTCGATCTCTTCCTTGGCGTCGAGGCCGTAGGAAACGACGTTGAACCACTTGCCCGACATGTTCAGCGGCATGCCGTGGGTCAGGTGACCACCTTCGGCCAGGCTCATGCCCAGGATGGTGTCACCGGGCTTGAGGAAGGCCAGCAGCACGGCCTGGTTGGCCTGGGAGCCGGAATTGGGTTGCACGTTGGCGCAGTCGGCGCCGAACAGCTGCTTGACGCGGTCGATGGCGAGCTGCTCGACCACATCGACGTTCTCGCAGCCACCGTAGTAGCGCTTGCCCGGGTAGCCTTCGGCGTACTTGTTGGTGAGCTGGGAGCCCTGGGCTTCCATCACGGCGGGCGAGCAGTAGTTCTCGCTGGCAATCAGCTCGATGTGTTCTTCCTGGCGCTGAGCTTCTTGCTCCATGGCGGCAAAAAGATCGGCGTCGTACTTGGCAATAGTCAAATCACGGCTGAACAT
>JBBKVU010000321.1:0-3553 GCA_037968595.1 Comamonas sp. | reverse complement strand
GCTGCAGGCCAAGCAGGCCGGGCGCGACCGGGTCTGCGTGGACGCGCTGTGAAGCGCAGGGCCTGACGCCGGCTTTCAATTTTCTGATTCCATGAACATGACGACTACCACCGCGCGCGACGACTTCTACTGGCTGGGGCAGATCAACAAGGCCAGCGCCGTCATCAACGCCCGCCAAGGCCTGCTGCAGCCCCAGGCCGCCAGGCGCATCGCGCAGGGCCTGCAAGAGGTGCTGCAGGCCGCTGCTGGGCCCGGCGCGCCGCGGCCTTCCCTGGTCATCACCTTCGAGCCGCTGCTGATCGAGGCCGCGGGCGTCGAGGCCACCTTGCTCCATGCCGGCCGCTCCAGCCAGGACATGCTGGTGGCGGTGCGCCACGCCATCCTGCGCGACGAGATACTGGGCCTGGCGGACCAGCTGCGCCAGACCGGCGAAGTGCTGGTCGGCATGGCGCGCGCCCATGCCGATGCCATCGTGCCGAACTACACCAACGGCGTTGCCGCCCAGCCCAACAGCTACGGCCACTACCTGCTGGGCCATGCCTGCGGCCTGCAGCGCGACGCCCAGCGGCTGCAGCAGATGTATGCGCGCCTGAATCTGTCGCCGATGGGCACGACGGTGCTCAATGGCACGGGCTGGCCGCTGGACCGTGAACGCATGGCCGCCTACCTGGGCTTCGACGGCCTGGTCGACAACGCCTACGATGCCGGGCAGATCCACGGCGCCGAGATGCCGGTGGAAATCGGCCATCTGGTCACGACCATGGCCCTGCATGTGGGCGCGTTCATCCAGGACGTGACGCTGCAGTACGCCCAGGCGCGGCCCTGGATCCTGCTGCGCGAAGCCGAAGGCAACACCTATGTCTCGAGCGCCATGCCGCAAAAGCGCAATCCAGGCCTGCTGATCGACACCCGCACCCGGGCCTCGCGCGTGCTGACGCTGGCGTCCGGGCGCACCTGGCACGCGCACAACATTCCGCCGGGAATGAACGACGCCAAGGTGGTCGTGGAGAACGTCGAAGTGCTGCGCTGCGCGGTCGACATGCTGGCGATGTTCGCGCGCGTGCTTCAGGGCCTGGAACTCAACGCGCAGCGCGCGCTCGAGGAGCTCAACAGCGACTGGACCGCCTCGCAGGAAGTCGCCGACGTGCTGATGCGCGACCACGGCCTGCCGTTTCGCGTAGGCCACCATTTCGCCTCGGAAATGGTGGCCCATGCGAAGACGCACAACATCCGGCCCAGCGAGTTTCCGTATGCCCAAGCCCAGGCAATATACGCCCGCACCATGGGCCATGAGATGCCCGAGGGGGATGCGGCTTTTCCATTGAGCGAGGCGGCATTTCGCGCCACGCTGGACCCGGTGGGCATAGTGCGCAATCGCCAGACCCATGGCGGGCCCCAGCCCGCCGAAATGCAGCGCATGCTCGCGGCCGCCGAAGCCGATCTGGCCGGCCAGGCCCGCTGGGTGCAGGCCCGGCGCGGCGCTGTCGATGCAAGCATCGCGCAGCTGGACGCGGACTTCGCGCTGCTGGCCGGTTAGGCCGCGCGCTTATTGCGCGGCCAGGCGCGCGAAATCGCGGTCGAGCTGAGCGAGCGCCGCGGCAATGCGGTTGCGGCGCTCGGTGATCCACTGCTCTTCGAGCGCCAGCCGCTGCTGCGACTGGGCGATCATGCGCGCCATTTCCTTGGGCTGCGGGCCGCCCGCGGTCATGCGGTTGCGCACGATCGCCACCGGGTCCAGCGCCGCGCGGAACGCGCTTTCCGACATCGGGAAGCTGGCGTTCTCCACGCCCATCTCATGCTTGACGGTCGCCGCGTAGATACGCTGCGCATCGGCGTATGGGAAGTCGCTGGGCTTGATGTTGCGCTCCTTGGCAAAGCCCACGACTTCGGAGGCGAAGTGGTGGCCCACGCGGAACGGCAGGCGGTGGTCGCGCATCAGCGCATCGGCCACTTCCTGCGAGGCGGTCCAGTCGAGGTTCAGTTCCTCGAGCGCGCGTTCGGGATTCACCACCAGGCCCGTCAGCACGCGGTCAAACGACTGCAGCGTCGCCACTGTGGCGTCCACCACGGCCATGGAATCGCGCGTGGGCTTGCTGTCGCTCATGCCCGGAGCAATGTTGTGCTGCATGATCAGGCGGCCAACGCCCAGCGTCAGCACGCGCGAGGCGTGCACACGCGTTTCGTTGAGCAGGCCAGGGTTGCGCTTTTGCGGCATGGCGCTCGACACATAGGTGTTGCCGCCGCCTTCGCGCAGCAGGAGCCAGGGCCGGGGCTGGGCGTACTGCACCATCACATCCTCGACGAAAGCGCCCACATGCAGCGCGATGCTCGACGCCACGGCGCCGATTTCCGCGGGCATCTCGGCGGCCAGGATCTGCGCCGCGTCGTAGGCGTTGTCGACCGTCGCGGGATAGCCCAGGTACTTCGCCATGCGATCGCGGTTCAGCGGCCAGCTGGTGCCGTTGAGCACCGTCGTGCCCATGGCCGACTGGTCCAGGCGCGCGAACGCCTGCTGCAGGCGCTGGGCGTCGCGGTCAAAGCCCGCCAGGTGGCCCAGCAGGGCATGGCCGTAGCTGTTGGGCTGGGCGGCCACGCCGTTGGTGTAGTTCGGCACGATGGTGGCCGCATGGGTCTGCGCTAGCTGCAGCAGCTGGGCGCGGGTCTGGCGCAACTGGTGTGCCAGTCGCAGCATCTGGTCGCGCTGGACGGCCGAGCGCACGGTGGCCAGCATGTCCTGGCTCGAGCGCCCGGCGTGCAGCAAGGTGGCCTCGACGCCCGCGGCTTCGATCAGCAGCGGCTCGAACGTGATGACCGTGTTGGGCCGCTTGCCGCCCGGCGCATCGCCCGCGGTCAGAACGGTCTGCAGGCCCTTGGCAATGCGCGGTGCCGCGGCTTTGTCGAGCAGGCCTTCATCGGTGTTGATCACCGCCGAGGCCTTGTTGATCTGGCCCAGCCAGTAGAAGTCGTCGCGTTTTGTCTCCTGTGCCAGCGCCAGGTGCGACAGCGTGACCAGGCCCAGCGCGCAGACCGCGCGCAAGGCGCTGCGGGGCAGCAGGGGGGAACGGCGTGGTGTGCTTTTCAAGTTTGTCTCCAGTGCTTTTTATGGTTTTCAACGCGCCGGGTGCGCTCGGCATCGGGCTTGGGCCCGCGCTGCAAATTCTGCCTGGGCGGGCAAAAAAAAGGGCCTCCGAGGAAGCCCTTTTTTCATTGCTGCAGCAGCTTACTGGCCGACCTTGAGCTGGCCGCCGCGGCCCAGGCCGCCCTTGACTTCCTGCGCCTTGTAGTTGCGCAGCGAGACGACCATCTTGTTGTAGGCGTCCATGAAGGCTGCGACCGTGGCCTTGCCTTCGGGCGTGCGCGAGAAGCCGCCCAGACCGGCCACCGCGCCGCCGCCAAACGCACCCAGCGCCGCGCCGTAGTTGGTTGCCGTGGCATTGCCTTCGGAGATCGACAGCTGCACGCCCGAACGGATGTCGAACATGGTCATGGTGACCACCGAGACCTTGCTTTGCAGCGAGCCGGCAAGCGCGCCCGCGGCGCCGCCGAACAGGCC
>JBBKVU010000320.1:0-7628 GCA_037968595.1 Comamonas sp. | reverse complement strand
CAAGCTGGCCGCGCGCCTGGGCGTGCCGGTGATCGTGGAGAACAAGTCGGGCGCCGGCGGGCGCCTCGCGGCCCAGCAGGCCAAGGCCACGCCCGCCAACCAGAACGTGCTGATGCTCGCCAACCCGGCGGTGATGGTGGTCGCGCCCCTGGTCTTCAAGGACAACGGCTATGACGTGGAGCGCGATTTCGTTCCTGTTTCCCATGTCAACAGCTACGACTTCGCGCTGGCGGTGTCGCCGGCGATGCCGGCGCGCGACCTCGGCCAGTTGCTCGCTTGGATGCGCGCCAACCCCAAGCAGGCGAACTTCGGCGTTCCGGCCACGGGCAGCCTGCCGCACTTCTTTGCCCTGATGACGGGCGAGAAGGCCGGCGTGACCACCCAGGTGGTCGGCTACCGCGGCTCGGCGCCGCTGCTCAACGACCTGCTGGGCAACCAGGTGCCGGTGGCGGTCGACACGCTGGACACGGTGCTGGCCCAGCATGAAGCGGGCAAGCTGCGCATCCTGGCGATTTCGGGCGCCCAGCGCTCGGCCTTCGCGCCTGGCATTCCCACCTTCAAGGAAGCCGGCCTCGATCTGGCCGCCAGCGGCTGGAACACCTTCTTCGCACCGGCCAGCATGCCCAAGGAAAAAGTGCAGCGCCTGGCGAGCGCCATCCATGCGGTGATGCAGGACCCCGAGACCACCAGCCGCTTCAAGGACGCAATGATGGTGCCCGTGGTGAGCACCCAGGCCCAGACCGCCAGCATGCTCAAGGCCTATCAGGCGCAATGGGCGCCGGTGGTGCAGCAGTCGGGCTACCAGCCGTGAGCCAGGGGCGAGACAGCGACATGACACGACCCAACATCATCTTCATCGTTGCCGACGACCTTGGCTATGCCGACCTGGGCTGCTACGGCGGCCGGGATGCGGAATTCGGCCCGGTATCTCCGGTGCTCGACCAGCTCGCGGCGCGCGGCCTCAAGCTGACCCAGGGCTACTCGAACTCGCCCGTGTGTTCGCCCACGCGCTTTGCGATGATCACCGGACGCTACCAGTACCGTCTGCGCGGCGCGGCCGAGGAACCGATACGCAGCGACAGCCGCGGCAGCAGCACGCTGGGCCTGCCGCCCGAGCACCCCACCTTGCCTTCGCTGCTGCGGGACGGCGGCTACCGCACGGCGCTGATAGGCAAGTGGCATCTGGGCTATCCGCCGCATTTCGGCCCGCTGCGTTCGGGCTACGAGGAGTTCTTCGGCCCGCTGTCGGGCGGCATCGACTATTTCACCCATTGCGATTCGCGCGGCAGCCATGACCTGTGGACCGGCGAGCAAAGCACGCAGACCGAAGGCTATCTCACCGACCTGCTCTCGCAGCGCGCCGTCGATTACGTGGCGCGCATGGCGCAGCAGAGCGCGCCGTTCTTCCTGAGCCTGCACTACACCGCGCCGCACTGGCCCTGGGAAACCCGCGACGACGCCGGCCGTGCGCCGACGGTAAAGGACAACCTGTTCGATCTGGCGGGCGGCAATATCCACACCTATCGCCGCATGATCCACCACATGGATGAGGGCATAGGCCGCGTGATGGCGGCGCTGGAACAGCATGGCCTGGCCGAGAACACGCTGGTGATCTTCACCAGCGACAACGGCGGCGAACGTTTCTCCGACAGCTGGCCGCTGGTCGGCGGCAAGATGGACCTGACCGAAGGCGGCATACGCGTTCCGTGGATTGCCCACTGGCCGGCCGTGATCGCGCCGGGCAGCGAAAGCCGCCAGCTGTGCATGACCATGGACTGGTCGGCCACCATTCTCGACGCCGCGGGCGTGGCGGCCGCGCCGGGCTATGCGCTTGACGGCGTGTCGCTGATGCCCGTGCTGCGCGACGCCGGCCACAGCTTCGCGCGCCCGCTGCACTGGCGCATGAACCACCGCGGACAGCAGGCGCTGCGCGACGGCGACTGGAAATACCTGCGTGTCGACGGCAACGAGTATCTTTTCAACATTCCCGCCGACGAACGCGAGCGCGCCAACCAGGCCGGCCGCGAGCCCGAGCGCCTGGAGCGCATGCGCGCCGCCTGGCAGACCTGGAACGCGACGATGCCGGCCATCGCGGCCGACGCGACGATCAGCGTCGGCTATTCGACCAAGGACATGCCGCAGCGCTGACCCGCAATACGCCATGCCCACCTATATCGCTTTGCTGCGCGCAGTGAATGTCGGCGGCACCGGCAAGCTGCCCATGGCCGATCTGGTGACGATATGTGTTGCCGCCGGCTTGGCGAACGTGCGCACCTATATCGCCAGCGGCAATGCCGTATTCGACAGCGAGGCCGGCGCGGCGGAAATCAAGGCCGCGCTGGAGCAACGCCTGGCGTCCCATGCAGGCAAGCCGGTGGGCGTGATCGTGCGCAGCGCCGCCGAGATGGCCGAGGTGCTGGCGCGCAATCCTTTCCCGGACGCGCCTCCCCACTGGACCGTCGCGATCTTTCTCGACGCTGCGCCGCCCGAAGACACGCTGGAACGACTCAAGGGCCAGGCCGATGAACGCGTACAACTGGGCGCACGAGAAATCTATGTCGCCTATGGCGCGGGCATGGCGCGCTCCAGACTGAAGATTCCCGCGGCCGCGAGCGGCACGGCCAGGAATATCAACACCATCGCGAAATTGTCCCAGATGGCAAACTCCACATGACGCGCCATGCGTCGCACAGCCCGCCCGCAGCGCAGCAGAAATCAAACATGCAAGCCAAGAACTATCTGGCCATCCAGGCCCACGTCAGCGAATACCCCCGGCCCATCACCTTTTCGCGGGGAGCCGTTCTTGCCGTCGGCGAGAAATACGCCGGTCCCGAAGGCTGGGACGACTGGTTTTTCTGCGAGATCGCAGGACAGGAAGGCGGCTGGGTCCCAGTGCAGGTGCTGGAGTTTCTCGATGGCCAGGCAGCGCGGGCGCGCGAAGACTACACGGCCAGGGAACTGGATGTGCGCGCCGGCGACATGCTGCTTGGCGGCAGAACGCTCAATGGCTGGGTCTGGTGCGAGAATCCGGCCTCCGCACAGTCGGGCTGGGTGCCGCTGTCGCATCTGCAGAGCGCAGACGCGTCAGCAGAGGCTGCTCAAAAACTGAATTTCGCCGACAGAAACACTTCCCTGCCCCGCCCCACTTCAAGCCCGCCGCTGTAGTAGACGCCAGCGTAATGGTAGCGGTCGGTCAGGTTCCTGGCATGCAGGCGCCAGGTCGTGGGCGTGTTGCCCAGCCGGGTCTCATAGCTGATGCCTGCATCCCATAGCGCATAGCCGGGCGCGAAGCCGCTGTTTTGCGCATCGACCGCACGCTTGCCCACATAGCTCAGCGTGCTGTCGACCGACAGCCCGGGCAGGGCTGCAATCGCGTAGCGCACGCCCAGCGCGCCCTTCCAGCGCGGCGCGCCTTCGCTGCGCTTGCCCAGCGTCGCGGGCTCGCTCACGCCGCGCAGCGCGGTGTCGAGGTAAGCCAGATTGCCCAGCAGCGTGAGGCCGGACACGGGGCGTGCCGTGGCGTTGAACTCGAGGCCGCGGTGGTGGAAACGGCCGTTGCTCACATAGTCGTTGGCCAGGTCCAGATAGCTCGCGTCGCGGCGGATGTCGAACAGCGCCAGGCCCAGGTCCAGCCTGTCGTTCAGCTCGGCCTTGAGGCCAATCTCATACTGCTCGGATGCGATGACCGCGGTGGGCTGGTTGGCATTGTTGGCGTTATACGGAGCGTAGTCGCCTTTCTCGAAGCCGCGCGCATAGCTGGCATACGTCATCACGCGCTCGGCGGGGCGGTAGATCAGCGCGCCCGTGGGCACGAACACGTTCCTGTCCTGGGGTAGCGCGCCGGCCGACAGATTGCGCGCGTGATAGCGGATGTAGCGCCCGCCCAGCAACAGCTGGAAGCGGTCGTTGAACGTGATCAGGTCGCTCGCAAAGATCGAACTTTCGCGGATGCTGGCGCGAAAGTCGATCGCTTGTTCAGGGCCGAAATCCCAGCGCGGGGGCTGCTGCGGGTCGCGGATGTTGCCCACCGATATGTCGCCCACGCCAATGCCCCCGCTGCTGTCGACGAAATCCCAGAACGGGCTCTTGTCGCGGAACTGCCGGTAGGAAGCGCCTGCGAAAAAGTCGTGCAGCAGACCGGCGCCGACGAACTTGCCCGCGAGATACGACTGCAGCGACCAGGTGCTGAACACTTCGCCGCGCGACTGGTAGAGGTCGGCGTAGCCGATTGCGCCATCGGGCCGGATATCGAACAGGTCGACATAGCCGCCGTGGCGCTGCACGCGCGAATGGTTCGCCTGGGTCACCGAAGTCCAGCCGTCGCCGAGCTGGTACGTGAACTTGCCTTCGAGGTTGTAGGCTTCGGTCTGGTGGCGGTACCACGCAGGCGAAAGCGCATCGCGGCGATCGAATTGCGGCGGCAGCACGAAACTCGCGGGATCGAGCGGGTCGGCGCGGCCGCTCTGGTCGGCGCGCAGCAGCGGGTCGGACATCGCGCTTTTCCAGTTCCAATCGGCATTGATCTGCAGCAGCGCGCGCGCGCTCAGGCGCAGATCGGCAGCCAGCCCCGCGAACTTGCGCTCCAGGTCGCCGAAATGCTTGAAGTCGCCTATTTTCTCGTAGCCCGCGTTGAGGCGGTAGCCGAGCGCGCCATCGGCCAGCGACTGGCTGGTATCGATGGCCGCGTAACGCCCCTGCAGCGAACTGCGCTGCAGGCTCAGCGTGGTGAACGGCACGAGCGTGGGCCGCTTGGGCAGGTAATTGATGGTGCCGCCCGGCGAGTTGAAGCCATAGAGAAAGCCCGAAGGCCCCTTGAGCACATCGACGCGCTCGACCAGCTCCATCGGCACGTCGTAGTGCGGAGCCAGCGCCAGGCCGTCGCGGCGAATGGTGTTGAAGTTGTCCATCGCAAAGCCGCGCAGACGGAAGTTGTCGAAGCCGCCGCCATACGACGAACTCTGCACCGAAGGATCGAGCGCGAGCACATCGCGCACGCTGCGCGCCGAAGTCCCGGCGATCACCATGGCGTCATAGCGCTGTATCGCCAGCGGCAGCTCCAGCGGGTCCTTGGCGCCGAACGCGCCCGCGTTGACTTCCAGCGCCTTGTTGAGCGGCGCCGCCGTCACCGTGACACCGCCCAGCAATATGCCCTCGCCCGCTGGCGGCTGCGCTCCGACGGGCGCCGCGAAAAGACCTGAAACCACAGCCGCGATCAGCGCTGAGCGCTGCGCCTGGCGGACCGAACCGTATACCTGCATATCGATGTGCTCTTGTTTGCGGGAAATGGCGCGCAGCATCGGCCTGCGCCATCTTTGCCGGGAATTGCAAATTGTTATGATATAACATTCATATGCAATTTTTCAGTGCCACTTCATGACGACAGAAATTCCCGAAGCCCTTCGCAGCCACGCGCTTGAAGCCCTGGGCGTGGTTGCCGGTTACGGCGGCAAAGTCATACTGCGCCAACTCGACCTGCGCATACGCGCGGGCGAAATCTATGCGCTGCTGGGCGCCAACGGCGCGGGCAAGACCACCGCCTTGAGCCTGTTTCTGGGCTTTGTCGCGCCCATGTCCGGGCAGGTACGCGTGCAGGGCATCGATGCCGTGGCCCAGCCCGGCCAAGCCCGCCGCCACCTCGCCTACATTCCCGAAAACGTAGCGCTCTACGAACACCTCACGGCGCGCGAGAACGTCTCCTATCTGCTGGACCTGGCCGGTCAGAACGACGGACCGGACGCGATCGCACGCGCGCTGGCCGCCGCGGGTCTGGACACCAAGGCCTACGACCGCCGCGTGGGCGGCTTCTCCAAGGGAATGCGTCAGAAGGTGGCGATCGCGCTGGCGCTGGCGCGCCAGGTGCCCGTGCTGCTGCTCGACGAGCCCACTTCCGGGCTGGACCCGCAGGCCACGGGCGAATTCAGCCGCCTGCTGCAACTGCTGCGCGCCCAGGGCGTGGCCATTCTGATGGTCACCCACGATCTGCTCGGCGCCGCCGACGTCGCCGACCGCATAGGCTTTCTCGAGGCCGGCCTGCTGGTCGAGGAAGTCGCGGCCGAAGGTAACGACCGCTTCGATGTGCGCGCGCTGCACCGGCGCTACGCGGACCAGAACGCCCCCTGGGAGCAGCCCGCATGAGCACCCTGCTACGCATTGCACGCGAGGAATGGCGCGCGCTGTTTCGCGACCGCGTGGCGGTATTCGGCCTGCTGCTGCTGACCGTGCTGATGCTGGTCGCCACGCTCACCGCGCATGAACACCAGCGCAGCGCCGACGCCGAGCGCGCGCGCTACCAGGCCCAGGTCAACGAACAGTTCGCGCAGCAGCCCGATCGCCACCCGCACCGCGTGGTGCATTACGGGCATTTCCTTTTCCGCCCCCTCAACCCGCTCGCGGCCTTCGATCCCGGCGTCGACGCCTATACCGGCAACACCTTGTTCCTCGAAGGCCACAGGCAGAACAGCGCCAACTTCGGCGATGTGCGCCAGTCGTCGCTGCTGATGCGTTTTGGTCAGCTGACACCCGCCTTCGTGCTGCAGGTGTTGGCACCGCTGCTGCTGGTCTTTGTCGGCCATGCGGGCGTGGCGCGCGAACGCGAGTCGGGCACCTTGCGCCTGCTGCTGGCACAGGGTGTCGCGGGCCGGCAGATCGTGGGCGGCAAGCTGCTCGCGCTGTCGGGCTTCACGGGCCTGGTGCTGCTGCCCGCGCTGCTGGCACTTGCCTGGTTCGCGGCCAGCGGTCAGGCGCCGTGGAGCCTGGCGCTGCTGCTCGCCGCGGGTTATGCGGCCTGGCTGCTGCTGTGGTCGCTGGCCGTGGTCTGGGTCTCGACACTGTTCGCGCGCGGACGCGACGCGCTGCTGGCTTTGCTCGCGGTATGGGCGGTGGTCGTGATCCTGCTGCCGCGCTGGCTGCCCGATATCGCCAACACGGCGCTGGCCCTGCCCACGCGCTTTGAAAATCAGATCAACGTCGAACGCGACTACCAGGCGCTGGGCGATGCCCACAATCCCGACGACCCGAAGTTCGCCGAGTTCCGCGACGAGCTGCTCAGCAAGCATGGCGTCACGCGCATCGAAGACCTGCCGGTCAACTTCAAGGGCGCGGTGAGCATGGAAGGCGAACGCCAGTCGACCGAACTGTTCAACCGCTACGCGGCCGCGGCCTTCGCGCGCCAGCAGCAGCAAAACGCGCTGGTCGACGGCTTTTCCTGGATCGCCCCGACGCTCGCGCTGCGCCGGCTGTCGATGGCCGCCGCGGGCACGGACCTGGTGAGCTTCCAGCGCTTTCTCGAACAGGGCGAGCAATACCGCTATGACCTGGTGCAAGGCCTCAACCAGTTGCACGCCGAGGTGCTGAGCCATGCCGACGAAACCAACCCGGCGAAAAGCAAGCGCATCTCGCATACGCATTGGCAGGCATTCCCGGCCTTTGACTACCAAGCCGCGCCCGTGGCCGAAACCATGGGCCGCGCCGCGCCCGCTGCATTGATATTGCTGCTGTGGCTGGCGCTGCTCGCGGGCCTGGCCTGGCGCGCGGGCCGGCGTCTGGAAAGGAATGTGCGATGAACTGGCTGGTCCATGAACTGCGCCTGATCGCGCGCTCGCGGCTGTCGCTCGCGACCCTGATGCTGC
>JBBKVU010000319.1:0-6987 GCA_037968595.1 Comamonas sp. | reverse complement strand
GAACACCACTGATTGCTACTTTGAACCAGGAGAAAACCATGAACCTAGACCCCCGCCGCCGCCAGACTCTGACGCTGCTGGCCACCCTTGCCGCCACGGCCTGCCTGCCCGCACTGGCCGCGCCCGCCCGCACGCCGATGGAAGTCTGGAAAGACCCGAACTGCGGCTGTTGCAAGGACTGGGTGGAGCTGATGGAAAAGGCCGGCTTTGCCGTCACCGTGCACGACACCGGCAACAGTGCCGTGCGCGCCAAGCTGGGCCTGCCCCAGCGCCTGGGCTCGTGCCACACGGCGCTGGTGGGCGGCTATCTGCTGGAAGGCCATGTGCCGGCCGCCGACGTGCGCCGACTGCTCAAGGAAAAGCCCAAGGCCCTGGGCCTGGCCGTGCCCGGAATGCCCGTGGGCAGCCCGGGAATGGACGGCCCCGAATACGGCGGCCGCAAGGACCCGTATGACGTGCTGCTCGTCAGCAAGAATATGATGGGCGCGGAGGTGAGCACCAAGGTGTTCACCAGCCATCGGTCGTGATCTGCCAGCGAAGGACTCTTACCATGCTGTCACTCCTTTCCCCAGCCACGCGCCTTCCTGCCGTGCCACGGCGAACCATGCACCGCGCCGGCAGGCTGGCGTTTGTGTGCCTGGCCCTGGCCGCAAGCCAGGCCATGGCCGACCACCATGGCCCATCCGACCATGGAGGCCATGGCGCGCATGGCGCACATGGCCCTGCGCCCGCGGCCAAGGCAGGCGCCAACGCTTCCCTCACCGAAGGCGAAATCACCCGCCGCGACGCGCGCACCGGCAAGCTCACCATTCGCCACGGTGAGATTGCCAATCTGGCCATGTCACCCATGACCATGGTGTTTGCCGTGCAGGACCCGGCCCAGGCCAGTGCGCTGCAGCCCGGTGACAAGGTGCGCTTTCGCGTGGAGAAGCTCAACGGGGCGCTGGTGATCACGCATATCGAAGCGCTGGCGCCCGCAAACTGAGCCAAAGCAGCGGCCGGCCGACAGACTGCGCCGGCGGCGGGCACGGTGGCGGCTCTTTTGCTGTTAGCCTTCCACGATTGGCAGGGCCTTTGCCATGCCAGTCCGGCCACCGTGGCCCCCCTTTGAAAGTGAAATCCCCATGACCAGCCCGCTGTACACCGCTTCCGTTCCCGTCCTGCAGCAGATGCTGCGCGCCCTGTCCGATGTGCTCAAGAAGGCCGAGGAGCACGCTACGCAGAAGAACATCGAGCCCAATGCCTTGCTGCAGGCCCGACTGTTCCCCGACATGTTCCCTCTGGCCCGCCAGGTGCAGATTGCCGCGGACTTCGCCAAGGGCATTTCCTCGCGCCTGGCCGGTGCCGAAGTGCCGTCCTGGCCCGACACCGATGCCGGCTTTGCCGAACTGCAGGCGCTGATTGCCAAGGCGCTGGCCCATCTGGAGTCTTTCAAGCCCGAGCAGTTCGATGCAAGCGAAGGCCGCGAAATCGTGCTGCGCCCCGGCACGCCCAAGGAAAAGAAGCTCATGGCCAGCGCCTATCTGCTGCACTACGGTCTGCCGCAATTCTTCTTCCACGTGACCACCGCCTATGCCATCCTGCGCCACAACGGCGTGGAGATCGGCAAGCGCGACTACATGGGCGCTTACTGACAAGCTCAGACGCGGCTGCCTTTCGCTCGCGCCGGTGATTCCTGCAAGGGCTCCGGGCAGGGTCCTTGACCCCGCTCTTGTGCCATATCAAATCGCATTCGGGACTTTGCTGGTATATCTGGGGTGTGACCGTCAGTGATATCCATGAAAGGCAAGACCATGAATCGTGCAGACTCCAACAGCCCATCCCGGGCCTCGGTTCGCGTGGAGGCGAACGTGGGCGAGAGTTTCTGGCGCAAGAGCGCGCAAGACACCTTGCCCCCGCCGGACATGGTCGGCCCTTATATGCGCAATCGCCCGGTGCCGGGAATGCCGATGCCGGGACGCAAGGCGTGGATCATCGGCAGCGGCATTGCCGGGCTGGCGGCCGCTTTCTATCTGATCCGCGACGGCGGCATGCAGGGGGAGGACATCACCATCCTCGACGCCCTTCGGGTCACGGGCGGCTCGCTCGATGGCGCGGGCAATGCCGAGGAGGGCTACATCGTGCGCGGCGGGCGCGAGATGAACTGGAACTACGACAACTTCTGGGATCTGTTCCAGGATGTGCCGGCGCTGGAGCTGCCCGCAGGCTACAGCGTGCTTGACGAATACCGTTGGGTCAACGACAACGATCCCAACTGGTCCAAGGCCAGGCTGATGCACAAGCAAGGACAGCTGCGCGATTTCGCGACGCTGGGCTTGAGCAAGGCGCAGCAGTGGGAGATCGTCAAGCTGCTGCTCAAGCGCAAGGAAGACCTGGACGACATCACCATCGAGCAGTACTTCAGCAAGGGCTTCCTGGAGACCAACTTCTGGTACCTGTGGCGTTCGATGTTCGCCTTCGAGAACTGGCAAAGCCTGCTGGAGATGAAGCTGTACATGCATCGCTTCCTGGATGCGATCGACGGCCTCACCGACATGTCGGCCCTGGTGTTCCCCAAATACAACCAGTACGACAGCTTTGTCGTGCCGCTGACCCGCATGCTGCAGGAGCAGGGCGTGCGGGTGCAGTTCGACACCCGCGCCCATGATCTGGACCTGCGCGAGGAAGGCGGCGCCCGCACCGTGACCGCCATCCGCTGCAAGGTAGAGGGCCGCGAGGAGAGCATCGCCGTCGGCGCCGACGACGTGGTGTTTGCGCTCACCGGTTCGATGACCGAGGGTACGGCCTATGGCGACATGGACACCGTGCCGGTGCTGGCGCGAGCCAACAGCGAGCCCGGCGAGGACAGCGACTGGACGCTGTGGCGCAACCTGGCGAAGAAATCGCCGGTCTTCGGCAAGCCCGAGAAGTTCTGCGGCGATGTCGCGCGCTCGATGTGGGAGTCGGCCACGCTGACCTGCAAGCCTTCGCCGTTGATCGACAAGCTCAGGGAGCTGTCAGTCAATGATCCGTATTCGGGCAAGACCGTCACCGGCGGCATCATCACCTTCACCGATTCCAACTGGGTGATGAGCTTCACCTGCAATCGCCAGCCGCACTTTCCCGAGCAGCCTGGCGACGTGCTGGTGCTGTGGGTCTATGCGCTGCTGATGGACAAGGATGGCAACCATATCAAGAAGCCCATGCCGGCGTGCACCGGGCGCGAGATCCTGGCCGAGCTGTGCCATCACCTGGGCATTACCGAAGCGCTGGACGCGGTGGCCGCTAACACCAAGGTGCGGCTGGCGCTGATGCCCTACATCACCGCGCAGTTCATGCCGCGCGCCGCGGGTGACCGGCCCCATGTGGTGCCGCAAGGCTGTACCAATCTGGCCTTGCTGGGCCAGTTCGTGGAGACCAGCAACGATGTCATCTTCACGATGGAGAGTTCGGTGCGCACCGCGCGCATCGGCGTCTACACGCTGCTGGGCCTGCCCAAGCAGGTGGCCGACATCAGCCCCACGCAGTACGACATCCGCAATATCCTCAAAGGCGCGCGGGCGCTGAACAACAACGAGCCTTTTCCGGGCGAGCGCCTGCTGCATCGCTTGCTGGGCAGCAGCTACTACGCCCATGTGCTGCCGCCGCTGCCGGAAAACGACGAGACGCTGCGCGAACGCGCCGAAGCCGAGCTGTCTTCGCTGCTGGGCAAGGGCAGCCAGGCGCTGCTGGCCGCCTCGGGCTGGCTGGCACGCTGGCGCGAAGGCCTGCGCGATAAATCCAGATAACGGCGCTTTGAGCGGCTGCGCGCGGCAGGTGCCTGCCGCTGCGACAATCGAGTTTGATGCGATCCGATCAGACAGATGAGGACATGGCGACAGCCAGGAACTGCTTTGCGGCGATTGCCTTGGCTCATTGCAGCCGGCGAAATTTTGGTCACGGCCGCAAAGCGTTTGTTCGTTCCCCCAGTCATTCGCAAGCTATATTGCGCCCGAGTTGACGATTTCCGGGTTTCCCGGGAATATTTTTAGTTGGATATTCAAACCGTTGTCTGTTGTCAAACCCAGGCTGAAAGTCACTTCCAAGGATGATCGGTTTCCAGAATATCCCGCAGGTATTGCGGTCTGCATTACGCTGGGCCGCACGACAGGTAGCACCATGACCATTCCATCTCACGTTCTGACTATGTGGTCCGCATTCTCTTTGGCGGAAGGCGGAATCAAAGACGAAAGATTCTACGAAGCATTTAGCTTCGGGGACTCATCGTCCATGGCTGATGAACTCGGAAAACTCGTGCTGGCCGGCATCAAGCGCGCAACTGCCGGATCAGTCTGGTCGTATGAGTCGAGCGGCAAAGGGGTGCCAAAGCCCGGTGACTTGAGCGTGGTAACCGACTCCAATGACACCCCTCTGTGCATCATCGAGACAGTTCAAGTCGATATCGTGCCGTTTAGTGCCGTGTCCGAGGAGTTTGCGGCAGCGGAGGGAGAAGGCGATGGCTCTCTTGACTACTGGCGCAAAGCCCATTTCGAATATTTCACAAGAGAATGCGAAAGGTCAGGGCGCGCGTTCGACCGCGACATGCTGCTTGCATGCGAGCGATTCCATGTGGTCCATCCGCGAGTGGCACGCAGTTCGGCCTAGCCCCTCGCTCAAGCGGCGCGTCAACGCCCGGTCATCAGCCCCGGTCTGGTTGTCTGCAGCAAATTTTTACCGTCCTGGGCTTGGTGCCGCCACCGGCGGCTCTTAGCCGGCAGCACCCGTTCGAACTTGTAAAAGACAGGCGCCATTCGGTTCGCGAGCCTTTGTCAATCCGAACCCGGGAGCGCGTTGAATGCACACTGGCGGCCTGAGTGATGCCAGAGGGTCTGGGACGGATAATTTCTGATCAATTCAGCGCGAACTTGCTTGCGGCCTATTGAACCCGCAACACCTCCAACTGCTGTCGGACTGCAGCGATCTCCATCGATACCTCATCTCCCTCGCACTTGCCCAGTATGGCCTTGCCCAAGGGGGCCTCGCTGCTGATGACCTGAACCAGCTCAGCGCCGCTGAACAACTTCATGCTGCCCCCATCCGGGCCGAGAAAGAGCTGCTGCTGCTTGTCGTCGGCATCCACCAGGCAGACCAGCGCGCCTAGCTGTATGCCTTTGCTGGCGTCGTAGGGGCGCGGGCGGAACTGGCGCCAATTGGCAATTGCCTGGCGTATGGATTCGGCGCGACGCGCCTGGCCAGTGGCCAGGTAGGCGGCTTCCAGACCCAAAGTGTCGTACTTGTTTTCGGCGCTGTTTTCTTCGTGCGTCGCCGCCTCGTGGGCAGCACGCGCCGCCTGCTCGGTTTGCAGCAGATCCTGGGCGAGCCGTTCCAGCACCTGCTGCTGCAGCAACAATTTATCCATCATGAAAGCCAGGTATCTCGAACAAGCGGGGGAGGGCTTGATTATGACCGCCCCCTTTGGTGCGGAACCGGCCAAGACTGGGCTGGCATGCGCGTCGATGGCGCGAAAATGGCGGTTTCAAAGAATCGAGGTATGCATGAACAATCCGGCCCATGATGATCTGTTGAACCGTTACCGCAAGGCGGCGGCCGAGGCCCAGCAAAAGGAGCAACTGGTGCGCGTGGTCGCGGCCAAGGGCCCGCGGGCGATCCAGCTGGCAAGCGAGACCGCGGCCAAGGCCGTGCGCCGGCGCAAGGTGCTCGAGGCGCAACTGGAGCAGTTGGGGATTGTCGAGCGGTAAGGGCTGTTTCCTGGGGCTGGCCGTTCATGGTTCGACGCGCCCGGCCAGGCAAGCTCACCACGAATGGATCACGGTTTCGCCGCCGCTTGCCTAATCGATCACTTTCCAAGTCATTGAATTGGTGGGGAAAAAGCCTTTTCTTGCGTGCTTGTCGAACGGCTCCTCGGATCGCAGGATTGACGGCGACGGGGTCTTCGATCACGCCCTGGCTTGGTCCAGCTGCGTGCTCTCCATCCATTGCCCAAAGCTGCGTGCGCAACGCACGACTTCGCCGACGACCAGCACGCTGGGGCTGCCCAGCTTTTCCTGTGCAACGACCGCCACGAGTTCGTCCAGCCGTGCAATCGCATCGCGCTGCCGGGGCAGGGACGCGTTCTGTATCACGGCCACGGGCGTGCCTGGCGGCAAGCCTTGCAGCAGGCCCTGGGCGATCTCGGCCACGCCTTTCATTCCCATGTAGATCACCAGAGTGAGCCGCGCGGCCTGCGCGGTGCTGGCGAGCTGCGGCCAGGCGATGGGTTCGGCGCCGGGGCGCGTATGGCCGGTGATGAACAGCACGCCATGCGCGTGGTCGCGGTGGGTCAGCGGCGCGCCGATCTGCGTCATGCCCGCCAGGCCGGCGGTGATGCCGTTGACGATCTCGACGTGCACACCCGCGGCGCGCAGATGCTCGGCTTCCTCGCCGCCGCGGCCGAAGATGAACGGATCGCCGCCCTTGAGACGCACCACGTTCTCGCCTTCGAGCACGCTGGTCAGAATGAGCTTTTCAATGAAGGCCTGGGGCGTGCTCTGGCAGCCGCCGCGCTTGCCTACGGCAATCAGGCGCGCGCCGGGCGGGGCCAGCGCGACAATGGCTTCGCTGACCAGGTCGTCGACCAGCAGGACGGTGGCCGCCTGTATGGCCTTGAGGGCCTTGAGCGTCAGCAGGTCCGGGTCGCCCGGGCCGGCGCCGACCAGTGTGCAGCGGCCCATGGGTACAGAGTTCTTCGGAAGAGTCATGGTGGGCCTCAGGCGTTCAAGGGTTCGTGCAAGCGGACCACGGCCGTGGTCTGCACATGGCGTTTGAGTTCGGGAATGCAGGAGCCGCATTGCGTGCCGCAGCCCAGGCGCTGCTGCAGCTGCAGCAGGCGTTCGCCCTCGCTGCCCGCGCATTCGCCCAGCGTCCGCACGATGCTGTCGAGGGTGACGTTCATGCAGCTGCAGACCTGGGGACTGCGGGCCTTGGTGCCAGACGGCGGTGTCGCGCCCTGGGTCAGCATCAGGTGGGCGG
>JBBKVU010000318.1:0-10529 GCA_037968595.1 Comamonas sp. | reverse complement strand
TTCATCAGCCGCGTCATGATGGTGGCGTCGGGCGCGGTGCCGTCCCTGAAGGACAGCAGCCGCGCGCGCAAGCGCTCTTCAGGCTGGCCCGCGAAGCCCGGGATGGCGGTCTGCAAGTGCCCGCCCGGCCCGTGGCAGCTCACGCAGACACCGGCAAGCACGGCAGCCGATGTCGGCGTTAGTTCGGGCATGGACGCAACAGCGGGCGCGGAGCCTGGCTCTGCCTGCAGCGTGCCGGACACAACAAGCAGCAGCGCGCAGCGGCGCCAAATCAAAGAGGACATGGATGCCAGCCTTTCCAATACAGGATTGCCAGCATGCCTGCGCCGGGCGGCCCGCAGGATAAGGGCAGGGCGTGTCGTCATGCGCGCGCCCTCCGACATGCCAGGGCAGGCATTTGCCGACCTGCCGTAAGAAGGACGGGCTCAAACGCGTTCAGCGGCGCGTCTGCTTCACTTGTCCTGCAGGAAATCCAGCAGCGCCTGGTTGAACTCGGCAGCGTGCGACAGATTGCAGCCATGCGGGCCGCCCTTGATCAGGTGCAGCTTGCTGCCGGCAATTGCCTTGTGGGTGCGCGCGCCACTGACTTCGAACGGCACGGTCTGGTCGCTGTCGCCGTGGATCACCAGCGTGGGAATATTGAATTTCTTCAGGTCGTCGCGAAAGTCGGTGCGCGAGAACGCGGCAATGCACTCATGCGTGCCCTGGGGCGAGGCAAACGCGGCAATGGTCTTGGCGTATTCGCGCTGGGCTTCGCTCACGGCAAGCGTGCCGCCCTTGGGCGTGAAGAACTTCTTTGTGAACTCGTCGAGGAACGCCAGCCGGTCGTCGCGCACACCCTTTTGCTTGGCTGCAATGTCCTCGTCTGAGACCGCGCCTTCGGGGTTGTCGTCGGCCTTGAAAAGGTAGGGCGGCACCGCGGCCGCGAACACCGCCTTGGCGACGCGCTCGGTGCCATATTTGGCGACATAGCGCGCGACTTCGCCGCCGCCCATGGAAAAGCCCACCAGCGTGGCGCCATGCAGGTTCAGGCTGTTGAGCAGGATGTGCAGATCCTGGGCCAGGGTGTCGTAGTCATAGCCGTCCCAGGGCTGTGTCGAATGGCCGAAGCCGCGCCGGTCATAGGTGATCACGCGGTGGCCGGCTGCGACCAGCGGCCCCACCTGTGCTTCCCAGGTGCGGCCGCTGAGCGGCCAGCCATGGATCAGCACCACCGGCTTTCCCTGACCGAAATCCTGATAGTGCAGCTGCAGGTCCTGGCCTGCATATTGGGGAAGATTGACAAATGGCATGCGAACTCCGCTTGGTTGGACAACGAAGCCTTAGCGTCGCAAGCCTGCGGGCGTTTGTCTGTCGTCCATTGATGACAGAGCGCTGGTTGGCATGGCATGAATCGAAACCAGATGTAGGGCCGGCCTCGTAGGACTGACGCTACAGGGCTACGCCGTCTTGGCTGGCAAGAATAGGGCCGTTTGACGACATGGTGTCCCTTGGTGAATTGGCGACCATCGATGCCTAGTGCATGAGCACCAACAGCTTTAGTTTTCCCTATCCAATCCGCCAAGGAACCACCATGCGCAATCTCAAAAAGAATTTCTTCTATGTCGCCACCCTCAGCGCCGCGCTGGCATTGACCGCTTGCGGCGGTGGCAATGACGACGACACCGATCCAAGCGGCGACATCGGCATTCTGCGCATCTCCCAGGCCACCGATTCCAACCTCAACGGCTGGTATGGCACCGGAAATGTCGGTCTGACGGGCGTCGCCGACACCGGCGATATCGGACCCAACGAATGCGCGTTTGACTTCGATAATTTCACCAAGATCACGGGCGACCGCAGCCTGGCAATGATGGGCGATATCCGCTATGCCTATCCCAACGGCAGTACCGCGCCGGCGCTCAACGGCGACAGCATCAAGATCAAGGACACCACCTATTCCTTCGTCAAGGAAGGCAACAATCTGAGCAAGGCCAAGGTCAACCTGACCCTGGGCACGGTGACCTTCGACAATCTGCTGGCCAAGGACTCCGGCACCCAGTCGGTCGAGCTCTCGGGCACGATCAAGCTGCCTGACGAAGCCAATCGCGACAAGGCCTGCAAGAAGCCCAGCTGATGGGATTCAGGGGACTGCTCCAGCACCGGGGCAGTCCGCCAGCCCCCATTGATGCAAAACGGCACCCCAGCCATTCCCTGGCTGTGGTGCCGTTTTGCATGAAAGCGTGGAGCGGGCGACGGGAATCGAACCCGTGCTATTTGCTTGGGAAGCAAAAGTTCTGCCATTGAACTACGCCCGCAATCTCTGACCTGTCGCAATCAACCGCTGTGGTATATAAGTGATTGAATTTAAACAGGATTTTCTGCATCGTCAAACATTCTCTGCCGCGTCCTGGCGCTATCAAAATACATCTGCATAGGCAGAGGTGTAGCTTAAGTGTAGGTTCCTGCCGGAACTGGACTGCAAGACGCAAGCAATCAACTGTCTGAAAACGAGTATATGGTATTCGTCGCACGGGCGGCCAAGCTCCTCTCACAGCTCCAAGGCTCGTGGGTGCAGCCGTGCAATCCGGGCGTCTGGAGACGCAACGGATGGGCAATTGGGAATTGCTCGTGCAAGTTGTTTTTGCGAATGTGACGCTTGGCTATCGATTGGATTGCAGCCGACTTGGCGATCGCAGTGGTTGGCTTGCGAATGTTGTGGCGTTTCAAGCTTTGTGAAAGCGGAAACAAAAAAGCCCGGTTGAAGCGCGCGCGTTACAGCTTGGAACAGGTAGACGAAACCGTCTGACAGCGTGCTGGCTCTGAGGTCAATACCCTGATCCCATGCGAAAAAATGCTGGCAGCGTCGACAAGACGCCATCCGAACCGTCCGCGCGCACCATGAGGATCCTCATGTCATGGGAAAAAAAGCACGGGCTGGACGTGATTCGCCAGCACCTTGACGATGGCTTGTTCTCTCGCGACAAGGAGGAGCAAAGGCTGTGCTACGAATGGCTGGAGCAGCGCAGGCTGGCGCGACGGAACAATTGGATGGTTCAAGCAGCCGTTTGCGTTCTTGTAGTGCTGGGAGTGATCGCTGCCTTGGCATGGTCAGACTGAGCCATCTAGCTGCCCGCCTGTGGTCGAGCCGGGGCGTGAAAAAACCGCCGAAGCGGTGTGTGGGGTAGGTTTTGCTCTCAGCTATCTGAGTCGACTCCTGCGGGCTTCTCATCCTTCATCGCAGCTTGGGGCTTTGGCAGCAGGCTGCGAACCATCAACACCATCAGTGCAAAGCCTGCGAGGTACATGGACCAGACGGCGTACTCGGTAAGCCAATGTCTGGAGAAGGTACACCACAGGGCACCGACGGCCGAGGCGAAGAACACCAACAGCAGGAACAAAATTATTCGCTCGCCGAATCCCAAAAGGACAATCAGGGCGCTGGCGATAACAAGGGCGAACAGAACGACTGCCGCTACAACAAACGGAAAATCTGGCAATTTTCTCCTCATGTGAATGAGGTTTCATTATTGATGGGTCACGCATTTCCGGCAACCGATTACCAGTTCCTTGCCCGGGCTCTGAAAGGATCCGTCTTGTTGCGCGCAAAAGAAAAGCCCGCATGTAGGCGGGCTCTATGGGTGGGGGCCTGCGCGGCCTGAGGAACTGCTCATTTAAACGAGCGTCAAGTGCTTAGCTGGTTTGCTTGGGCTTGTCGCCCTGTTTTTGCACCGGGGTTTGGCCGGGTTGTTGCTTGCTGGTCGACGATTGCTGCTGCTGTTCGTCTTTTTTCGCGGGATTGCTTTGACTTTGGCCGGGAGTGTGGGTTTGCGTTGTCATGTGGATGTCCTTTGAACTGTGGATGGCAAGCCAAGACGACTTGCCATCTGTCCACGGTGCGCGCAATGAAGTACCCGCGCTGTGTGAATACGTTACGAGCCCCTCATCAATCGCTTGTGCTTGAGGCCCACTTCGGGTGCGGCAATTCGTCGATGCGGCGATGGCCAAAGCGACGACGCGTTGGGTGAATTTGTCAGCTAGACTTTCGCGCTGCCCATCTCCTCAAGGCGTATCCAGTATCGTGAGACACAGACACACATGCATCGTGGTTGGCGGCGGCATCATGGGCGCATCGGCAGCCTGGCATCTGGCGCGAGCCGGGGCTGCGGTCACGCTGATTGAACGCTCGTTCAACGACATTTCCACCGCCACCGCCTTGTCCTTCGGCTGGGTGGGGGCCAGTGCCAGCACGCCCTCCGATGACGCAGCCGCATATGCCTGCAGGCTGGAGGCGCTGCGCGAGTTCGGGCGCATCGAGCGGGAACTGGGCCGCTTGCCCATGGCGGCCCGCGGCGCGCTGCTGTGGCGCGACACAGACGATGAAACCGCAGCGATGATTGCCGAGCACCGCGCTGCCGGCACATCCATGCAGGGGCTTGACCGGATGCAGGTGGCGCGCATGGAGCCTTATCTTGCCAAGCTGCCGGCGCTTGCCGCCTGGGCGCCCGATGACTTCGCGCTCGAGCCCGCCGCACTGGCGCGTCAACTGCTGGCCGGCGCCCAGACTGCCGGCGCACACCTGCGTGAGGCAACGGTCGATGGTTTGCTGGTCGCAGGCGACCGGATCACGGGAGTTCTGCTGGACGGGGAGGAACTGGCCGCCGATGCCGTCGTGCTGGCCAACGGCTACGCCGCACGCAGTCTGGCACGAACGGTAGGCGTGGAGCTTGCGCTGCGTGAATCACCGGCGGTATTGATCCGATTTGCTGCGCAGCAGCAGGGCATTCGTCACCTCCTCTGTGCGCAGGACATGGAGCTGCGGCCCTCCCTGGGCGCGGGCCTGGTGTCCGCCGCCGACTATCCCGAAAACGGCGCAGCAGGTCTGCCCGCCCTCGCTGCGCTCACTGCGCAGGGCGTGGCGCGACTGCTGGGCTGGCGGGCCGCGCCGGCGCCGCTGTCCATCACTGCGGCGCAGCGCCCGATGACCGTGGATGGCAAGTCGCTATGCGGTCCCGTGGGACAGATCGAAGGCCTGCATGCACTGCTTGCGCACCCTGGGGTGATGCTTGCACCCTTGCTGGGACGACGCTGCGCGCAAGCCGTTCTGCGGCGCTGAAGAGCGACAGGCCGGCGTTTCACTTGGCACCTGCGCGGGGCTTCAGGGCTCGCCCCGGCCGCGCCCTATCAGGCTTTGCCGGCGGGCAGCGCCGCGTCGCGCGAGTGGTCCGGAGGATCGATGTGTTCGATGTTGCCCAGCAGCAAGGCGCGCCCGGCAAAGATGCCGCTCACGTCCTCGAGTTCAAACCGCTCCACGTCGCGTTTGCGCACTCTGTCGGTGATGGCCGCGGCTTCATCAACGGTGGCGCCCAGTGCCACCACGGCATGCTGCCCCATGAGCACGGCGGACTCGAAGGTCTCGCGCACGACATGCTGGGCGTCGAGCTTGATCAGTTCCAGCGCATGCTGGCGGTCGAAGGCGCGCGTGACCACCACCGAGTTGGGAAATTCGCGGTGGATATTCTCGACAATGCGCGTGGTGGCATCCTTGTCGTTGATGCACACCAGAATGGCCTGCGCATGGTGGGCGCCGGCGGCATGCAGCACATCGGTTCGGGCGCCGTCGCCGTAGTAGACCTTGAAGCCATAGGGCTCGGCGGCGCGTATCGCGTCCGGGTCGCTGTCGATGATGGACAACTGGGCGCCACGGGCCAGCGGCCCCTGGCTGGCAATCTGGCCCACGCGGCCAAATCCAATGATCAGCACATTGCCCTGCAGGTCCTGGGGTGCCTCCACGCCGTCCAGCGTGACGCTGTCGGACTGCATGAAGCGCTTGTGCAGAATCACGATCAAGGGCGTGAGCGCCATGGACAGAACAATGACGGCCGTCATGTTGGCGTTGACTTCGGGCGTGATCACGCGCAGCTTCAGCGCTTCGGCAAACAGTACAAAGGCGAATTCGCCGCCCTGGGCCATGAGGATTGCCCGGTCCAGCGCATCGGCATGCGAGCTTCGGGCAAGACGGGCGACCACATAGATGCATGCGGCCTTGGCCAGCATCAGCGCCACCACGCCGGCGGCAATGAGCTTCCAGTTCTGGCCCACCACATCCAGGTTCAAGGCCATGCCCACGCCGAGGAAGAACAGGCCCAGCAGCAGGCCGCGAAACGGCTCGATATCGGCCTCGAGCTGGTGGCGGAAGGTGGACTCCGAAAGCAGCACGCCGGCCATGAAGGCCCCCATGGCCATGGAGAGGCCGCCCAGCTCCATGAGCAGCGCCGCGCCCAGTACCACGAGCAGCGCGGCCGCCGTCATCACCTCGCGCGCCTTGGCCTTGGCCAGCACGCGAAACAGCGGATTGAGCAGCCACAGACCGGCGCCTACCAGGGCCGCCAGGGACAGGCCTGCCAGGCCGATGCGCTGCCACGGCGACGCGGTTGCCACGGGCAAGGCGTCGGCCGGGGCGAGAAAAGCCACGATGGCCAGCAAGGGCACGATCAGCAGGTCTTCAAACAGCAAGATGGAGACAATGCGTTGGCCGCGGGGCGCAAGCATGTCGCCGCGCTCGGCCAGCACCTGCATGACGACGGCCGTGGAGGTCAGCACAAAGCCGGCGCCGCAGACAAACGATACCTGCCAGGAAAAGCCGAAGGCCATGCTCACGCCGGTGAGCAGCGTCGCGCACAGCACGACCTGCATGCTTCCCAGGCCGAATATCTGCCCGCGCAAATTCCACAGATGCGAGGGCTTCATCTCCAGCCCGATGACAAACAGGAACATCACCACCCCGAGCTCGGCAATGTGGATGATGGTCTGGGCGTCGTTGACCAGGCCCAGGCCATAGGGCCCTATGGCCAGCCCGCCGGCGAGATAGCCCAGCACCGAGCCCAGGCCGAATTTCTTGAACAAGGGCACGGCAATGACCGCGGCGCCCAGCAAGGTGATGATGCTGACCAGTTGGCTGGCGTTACCTTCAGCGGCCATGGAGATTTTCCGAAACGTGGGAGATGCGGCGGTTGCCGCGCGGGACTTCCAATGCCGGGAGGGCGTGCCTTCACACCGCGCTGCGCCTGCGACTTGCCGGCAGGCAGGGGGTGTTGCTGAATGCAAAGCATTTCAATCGTAGCATACGGCGGACCGCTTTGCGGCGCGCTCCGGCCAGGCATTCCAGCGGCTCCATGACCTGCCCGCCGGCGTCACGAAGCCTGCGTTTCTCCCGCGGGTCGGGCGACATAGACGCGGTCGCGACCCGCCTGCTTGGCCTGGTAGAGCAGGCCGTCGGCGCGCGACAGTGTGGCGGAAAGCTCGGTCAGGTCGGCAATCGGCGCGATGCCGAAACTGATGGTCATGCGCTCGCCGCCGGGCAGCAAATTGCCGTCTTCGCTCAACTGCGTGCGTATGCGCTGGGCAATGCTTTCCGCGCTTGCCAGGTCGGTGCGCAGCAGCAGCACGAACTCCTCGCCGCCGAAACGCGCGACCAGGTCGCCGTTGCGCACCTGCTGGGTCAGCGCGGCAGCCACCGTCTGCAGCACATGGTCGCCGCGCGCATGGCCCCAGGTGTCGTTGATGCGTTTGAAGTGGTCGATGTCGCCGATCAGCAGCGTCCAGGGGCCCAGCCGCGGGTCGCGCAGCAGAGGCCCGGCCGCTTCCTGGAAGGCGCGGCGGTTGAGCAAGTTGGTCAGAGGGTCCGTATTGCGCTCCGCGCGCAGCGCGGTCATGGCCTCGCGCACCGTATTGGCCAGCAGCAGCATGGAGAACAGCAGCGCGAACAGCAAGGTGGTGGCCAGCATCGTCAGCCAGTGGAAAGAAAAGGATGCGGCGTTCTGGCCCAGGGCCAGCGACAGCAGCGGACGGACACTGGTGTTGATTGCGAACAGCACATACGTCCAGTACATTGCGCGCTCCAGGCCGGCGCAGGGCTGGCGGCGTTGCAAAATGTGCGCCGCAGGCAGCAGCTGCAACAGTCCCAGGCTGGCGTTGAGCCACAGCGTGCGCATCCACAGGTCGACTTCCACACGGCTGTAGTAATAAAGCGCCAGCAGCAGCGCGACGCCTATGGCCAGGGCCACCCTGGGGCGGGCCGAAACCTCGAAGTAAGCGGCCATGCCGCGCGCAAAGCCCCAGGCGCCCGACAGATAGATCACGCCCGTGACCACGGCCCAGCGGTGCAGATCCGCCGGGTCCATCAGGCTTTGCCAGGCAAGGGCGCCGCCTACCAGGGCATAGCTGGCCGCGACCCACAGCAGATAGGCGTGGCGGCGCTGCACCAGCCAGCAGCCGACAAGCATTGCGCCCAGCAGCAGCATGCACGCCGGGATGATCAACAGAAACAGGCGGTCAACGAAAATATGCACGGGGTCAACGCAGCCGCATGCCGCGTGGGAAAGAGGCCAGGACAAGACACGGCTGGTCGGCGCGAAAGCGCAGCGGCGCGCGGTTTCGGCCCCATTGCCCGGGAAGCTGTGCCTTCAGTCGATCCAGCCGGTGCCCATTTTGGCAGCGAATGCTGTTGCCGGGGGCAATCCGCCCGCAGGAATCAGCAGGTGGACGAACCTGGGTGCTGGCGTGCGTCGCCGCGTTTGCCCTGGACGCCGCTGCGCGCCTTCGATTTGCGGAGGCAGCTGCCTCGCCCCGCCCACGCCGCAAATGTCCCTGATTGGGCAGCGGCGAGCAAGGGTGGCAGACTCCGGTCTGTCGCCCATTTCCGTGCAACGCCATGCCTGCCCAATCCCTCGCCCTGATCGATTCTTCCGGCCAGCCTACGCTCAGCGGCGAAAGCGCCGCCGTGCCCTGGTGGAGCTTCACCAAGACGGTGCTGGCGATTGCGGCCCTGCGTCTGGTCGAGGACGGCATGCTGTGCCTGGACACGCCGATTGCCGGCGAAAGCTTCAACCTGCGCCAGTTGCTGCGCCACGAGGCGGGACTGGCCGACTACGGGCTGATTGCCCAATACCAGGGCGATGTGGCCGCGGGCCGCACGCCCTGGTCGGTGGAGCAACTGCTGGATCGTGTCGATGTGCGCTCGGCGCGCGGCACGCCGGGCCAGGGCTGGCGCTACTCCAACGTGGGCTATCTTTATGTGGGCCGGCAGATTGCCCAGGCCATGGGCCTGGGCCTCGCGGATGCCCTGCGGACCTGCGTGTTTCAGCCGGCGGGACTGACGACGGCGCGGCTCGCTCGCCTGCCGCCCGATCTCGCGGATGTGAACATGGGCGATGCCACGGGCTATCATCCGGGCTGGGTCTATCATGGCCTGGTGACCGGCAGCGCGCTTGATGCGGCGCGCCTGCTGGCCGCGCTGGTCCACGGCAGTCTGCTGCAGGCCGATACCCTGGCACAGATGTGCGAAAGCCGGGCCCTGCCCGAGCACCGTTCGGCGCTGCACCCCGATCCCGCCTATGGACTGGGGCTGATGCTGCATTCCCGGGATGCGCAACTCCATCCCCTGGGCCATTCGGGCGCGGGCCCGGGCAGCCAGATTGCGGTCTATGCCCAGGCAGGCGCGGTCTGCGCGCTGTGGACCGCGCAGTCCACGCACCTCGACCCCACGCAGGAAGCTTTTAGAATCCTCGCTGATGTGAAGTCTGAACCGGTTCCAGGAGCGGCGTGAACGAATATTTTTCCGCCGTGCAAGCGGCTTTCTCCGAAAGCGGAGTGATTGCCCGGACGCAGCCGCATTTCCGCCCGCGCAGCGGCCAGACCGAAATGGCCATGGCCGTGGCAGAAACCATTGCCGATGGCGGCGTGCTGGTGGTCGAGGCCGGCACCGGCGTGGGCAAGACCTATTCCTATCTTGTGCCGGCGCTGCTCAGCGGCCAGCGGGTGCTGGTCTCCACGGCCACCAAGGCCTTGCAGGACCAGCTGTTCGCGCGCGATCTGCCCAGCCTGACCCGCATGCTGGGACTGCCGCTGCGCATGGCCCAGCTCAAGGGCCGGCCCAGCTATCTGTGCCAGCACCATCTGGGCCAGGCGCGCCAGGGCAGGGCCGCCTCAGGCCGGGCCGCGCCCCAGGATCCGCAGCTGCTGCGCACGCTGGCGCGCGTCGAGGAGTGGGCGCGCACCACGCGCAGCGGCGATCTGGCCGAACTCTCGGCCGTCAGCGAAGACTCGCCTGTCTGGCCGCTGGTCACCTCGACGCGCGACAACTGCCTGGGCAGCGCCTGCCCGCAGTTCCAGCCCTGCCATCTCCATGTCGCACGGCGCGAGGCGCTGGCCGCCGATGTGGTGGTCGTCAATCACCATCTGTTCTTTGCCGATCTGGAAGTGCGTGAATCGGGCGTGGCGCAACTGCTGCCGTCGGTGGGCGTGGTGGTGTTTGATGAAGCCCACCAGCTCAATGAAACCGGCATCCAGTTTGCCGGCACGCTGGTGGGCACGGCCCAGCTGCAAGGCTATGGGCGCGATTTTCTGGCGCAGACGCTGGAGCATGCGCGCGGCATGGGCGACTGGATGCAGCTGAGCGCGGATCTGCAGCGCACGGTGCGCGATCTGCGGCTCGCGGTCGGGCGCTCGGTGGTGGGCGAGCGGCTGCGCTGGCTGGGCGTGGTGCCCGA
>JBBKVU010000317.1:0-9212 GCA_037968595.1 Comamonas sp. | reverse complement strand
TGGCGTTGAATTCCTCGGCCAGGCGCTGGGCGAACAGCGGCCCCACGCCGCCGCTCCACTCCAGCCTGCCCTGGCCCATCTGCGCCAGGCAGGCTTCGTCTTCCAGGCCAGTCGCCAGCCGGTCCAGGCAGGCGCTCCACTGCGCGTAGGTTTGCGGACCGGTGTGAGTCGCCGGCATCTACTTGACGCGGCGGATGAAGGGCGTGGCCGGCAGCAGATCCCATTCGGGCAGCGAGCCTGCCAGCGCATCACGCGCATCGCTTTGCGGTGGCTGCGTCACCGGGGCGGCAGCGGCCGGCGCAGCCGCCAGGGGCGCCGGGCTGGCGGTGGGGATGTTGTCGGGAATGATGACGCGGTTCATGCGCTGGCTCCTGCGGGGCTGTTGACCATGACGCGGCGCACCGTGTCATGCGAGGAAAGGATGTGCTGGTCGGGGCTGATGCTTGCCAGCAATGCCGTCACGTCACCGGCAATGGCATCGCGCCGGGTGATGTCGCGGCGCAGTTCCACGGTTTCGGCCAGGCAGGCGCGCAGCGCCTGGGTGGACTGCTCCAGCAGTTTGGCGAAATTGGCCTTGACCTGGGCGCGCTTCTTGTCAAGCTGGCGGTAGCTGAAAAACACCCAGGCCAGCGCCGCCGCGCCCAGCACGAAGCTGATCATTCCGCTGCTGAACGCCATGAACACCAGCACCACGCCAAACACCACGGCGGCCCAGTGCAGGCCCGTGAGCTTGACCGCCGCCAGCGCCGCGGCTTCGCGCGCGGCGATGCTTTGCGTCAGGCTGGCAAGCAGTTCCGCCTCGTTGTCGCCCTGGGCGGTGCTGCCTTTCCAGTCTTCGATGGCAATGTCGATTTGCGCGGGCACGGCCATGCGCGCCTTGGCGGTGACGTCGGCGTGGGCGTCGACGATCCAGTCACGCGAATGGGCGATGGCAAAGCGCTGCGTGGCGCGCGTGACATGCGAGGTTTCGGGGTGCATGGCCGCATTGGTCAGCAGCTGCGTGAAATCGACCTGCTCCTCGAGCGCGCTGCTCTGCAGCTCGTAGCGCCTGGCGGCCGCGCGCTTGTCGCCGTTCTCCTCGATGATGAAGCGGCACATTTCCTCCTGGCGGCGCAGCGGCAGTTCCTCGTCGTCGAAGCGCGTCACCAGCTTGCTCAGCAGATCATCGACGGCTGTCAGCACGCTGGGCGCGGCCTTGATCTCGCCCGTGAACACGGCGTTGAAATGCGCCAGCACGGCTTCGTGCATGGCGACGCCGTTGAGCGCCGCGTTGATAGCCGGCCATGTCGGGCTCAGGCGCTGCAGGTGGCTGTAGCGCGCGCCATGGTCGCTGTTGGGCGCCTTGGACACCAGGGCCTTGCCCCACTGGGTGCGCTGCGCCTCGACAAAGCCGGCCTGCTGCGACAGCTCGTCTATCCAGGCGGTGATGCGCTTGCTGCAATGCATGGTGACGTCGGCGCCAAAAACGCCGTTGGCCATGGCATCGATCATCACCACGGTCTGGCGGTCGAGCTGGTAGGGGTTCTGCAAGCCGAAGTAGCGGTCCAGCCAGATGCGGTTGGGGTCGCTGCGGCCGGCGCGGCGGGCGATCAGCGCGAAGAACAGCGAAGTCTTCTCGTCATCGCGACGCACGGCCTCGGCCAGCGCGCGCGTGGCCAGATCGCGCTTGTCGCCCAGCCAGGCCGACAGCGCGACCAGCGCCGGCGCCAGCCAATAGCGCGGCGCCGAGATCATCAATTCCTCGGTCGCGCTTTGCAGTGTTTCCTTGCGCACCAGCTGGATGTCGGAGGCCTGCAGCACGCCCGTGGCCTGGCGGCGCACGACGGCGTAATAGCCAAACGTGTTTTCCAGTTCCTGGCGCACCTTGACCTGGCGGGTCTCGGCCAGCGACAGCTCCTTGGCCTTGAGGTCGGCTTCGACGAAGTCGGCAAAGGCCTGCTCGAGGCGCGACAGTTCGGAGCGGGTCTGGGCGAGGTTCTGTCCCACGGATTCGACCTGGCCGGATACCGTGCCGATGTCGCTGTGCAGGCTGCGCAGCGATCCCAGGATCATGCTCAGGTCTGCGAGTTGGACAATGCGTTCTGAACTCATGGATGGGCTTTCAAATATCGATGACGGCGGTCTGGCCGGATGCGCTGACGGTGATCAGCCGGGAGGGATAGACCTCGATGAAGGCGTAGCTGTCATGCTGGGCAAGCGCGCGCGCCCGCTCCATCAGCTGGGGCAGGGGCTGGCCGGTCTTGAAGTGCTGGATGATGTTGCCCGCGCAGGTCAGCGTGTGCACTTCGTAGGGCGCGCCCAGATGGCACTTGGAGACAATGCCTACAGGCAGGGCGTCAATGGAGACATCGGGAAGTTCCTGGCGGATTGCGGCCAGCAGGTCTTGCGTGGCATGGGCCGCGTGCGCGCCCTGCAGGTGGGTGCCGGCGTCCAGCCGTGTCATGGCCTCGATGTAGGCGCTCGAGCGCTTTTGCCGCAGCCGCGCCTGCAGCGCCGCGCCGCTCAGCGTGGTATGTGCTTGGCCCACGCCAGCGGTGCGCAGGCTGGCCTGCACCCCGGCGTCGGCGGGCTTGATGCCCAGGATGGATCGCGCCATCGGACTCCCTATGTTGTTTATATGAGGTTTGGGCGACTATTGTTGCAAGAACAGGCAGGGCCGCAAGCCTAGAGCCGGACTTTTTTGTCCTTTTCGTGGCGTGCGGGCGCGAGAAATGCCGCTTGCCTGGCTCCGGCTATAGTGAAAGTCGGCCGCCGAGCGGCAAACATTCAACCCCGTCGCGCAACATCGGCGGGATACATCACGTCAGCCAATACCAGACATCATGCGGTTTGAAGGCATCATCAAGTCCTGGAACGACGACCGAGGCTTTGGCTTCATAGAACCCGCCCAAGGCGGGCAGGAAATCTTCGTTCACATCAAGGCCTTCAACGGTCTGCGCGGCCGGCCGCAACCCGCGCAGCGGGTGCGTTTCCAGGTCGAGCTCGGACCTCAGGGCAAGAAGCGCGCGGTCCATGTGGAGCTGGTTCAGGCGCCCGGCCAGGCCGCGCTCAAGAGCCGGCGCCCGGGTTCTGCACCCTGGGACGCGGCCAGCGTGCTGGCCATCCCCTTGTTGCTGGTGGTGGTTGCGGCCGGCTATCTTTGGGGGCAGCCGCCACGCTGGGCCTTGTGGCTCTATCCGGCAGTCAGCGTCTTGACTTTCATTGTCTATGCGTTCGACAAGTCAGCCGCCAGGCAGGGCGCATGGCGAACCGCGGAAAACACACTCCACCTGCTCGCCTTGGCGGGCGGCTGGCCGGGCGCGCTGGTGGCGCAGCAGGTGCTGCGGCATAAATCCTCGAAGCCCGCTTTTCGTGCGCTGTTCTGGTGTACTGTCGTGCTCAATATGCTGGCCTTCATTTACCTTGCAAGCCCCTATGGGCAATCACTGGCAGGCACCTCATGGCTGAAACTTCTGCGCTAGTTCCAAAAGCCCAGCACCTTCGCATTGCCGGGCTGGGCGCGGCCGACGCGCCCAGCTACCGCGCATTGATGCTGCATGCCTACGCCGTGGCGGCGGATGCGTTCACGTCCACCGCGCAGGAGCGCGCGGCCGAGCCGCTGTCGTGGTGGCTGGCGCGCATTGCCGATCCCAAGGGCCTGAGTCACGTATTCGGTGCCTTCCTCGATGAGCAGCTGGTGGGCACGGTGACGGTGGAGTTCGCCGCCAAGCCCAAGACCCGTCACAAGGCGCATCTGATCGGCATGTTTGTCGCCCCGGCAGCACGCGGCTGCGGGCTGTGCCGGGGGCTGTTGGAGGCCGCCCTGGGTCTGATCGCCGATCGCCCGGACATACGGGTGGTGACGCTGACGGTCACCGAAGGCAATGCACACGCCATTGCGTTGTACGAATCGCTGGGCTTCAAGAGCTTCGGTGTCGAGCCCCTGGCGATTGCAGTGCAGGACGGTTTCAAGGCCAAGGTCCATATGTGGCGGGAAATGCCGCCGGCGCCTGCCAACTAGGTCTAAGCCAGCGCCTCGGGTTGCTGCGCGATGGGGTCGCCCGCAGCCGGGGCGGCGTGCAAGTGCGCGGCCAGTGCCGATTCAACCCGATTGCGTCCCGCTGCCTTGCCGCGGTACAGCGCCGCGTCCGCTTGCTGCATGGCTTCGGCCAGGGCCGGTGCACTGACGAACGGTTGGGACACCCCTATCGTGACGGTCAGGCGCAGCCGATGACTGCCGCCGGCAACTTCCACCGACTGGGCTTCGATGTCGGCGCGCAGACGCTCCGCCAGGCGCAAGCTGCCCGCTGCATCGCTGTCCAGGCAGATGGCAACAAACTCCTCTCCGCCCACCCGGCCTGTCAGGTCGCCGCGGCGCACCGTGGCGCGCAGCACTTGCGCGACATGCAGCAGCAGGCTGTCCCCGGCCGCATGGCCGTAGGTGTCGTTGATGCGCTTGAAGTGGTCGACGTCGATCAGCAGCAGGAAAGCGGGGGCGGCATGGCGCGCATTGAAATGCAGTTGCAGGGCTTCGGCCAGGCCGCGGCGATTGAGCAGCTGCGTCATCGGGTCGCGCGCCGCCATGTTGCGCAGATCGTCGGTCAGGCGGCGCAGCACCAGCCAGATGATCGAGGGCGGCAGCACGGTGCCCAGGGACGACATATAGATATAGAACACCAGCTGGAAGCTGCTGTCCATCTGCAGTGCGTCCAGGCCGCCATGCACGATCTTCACGAACTTGATTGCGTTGAGCACGCAGATGCCGGCTATCAGCAGCGCGAAGAAAACCATCTCCCGGTGCAGATCCCTGGCAAAGGTGCGCACCCCATAGATCACGGTCAGCGTCATGACCAGGAACAGCAGCGCCGACATGGCCGAAAGCATGGCGTAGCGTGCCACCGGCCCCAGGCCCCATTGCACCAGTGCCTGCGCGGTGGCATAGGCCAGCGAAAATGCCAGCAACGGCCGCCACACCGGCACGGCTTGGCCGAAAAAGCGCATCGCGCCCAGCCAATAGGCCACGGGCGCGGCCAGGGTGAGGGTGTGGTTGAGCACACTCACCGCGCTCCACGCAGGTTTGCCTTCCGCCAACTGCAGCACATAGGCCAGGGCCAGCAGAAAGTTGCCCAGCGCAAACAGATCCATGCCCATCTTCTTGCCGTGCAGGCGCTTGCTGAACAGCAGGAACATGACCGTGAAGCACAGCAGGTGCGTGCACAGCATGCCGACAAGAATCGTTGCAACCATGGTGACGAGAAAGAAAATGAAAGGGGCTGCGCTGCCGGGCCATCGCGCTGAACGGCGCAGTCTAATGACTTTCTGCCGCGCGCCGGCTGTTGAATGGGCAAGCCGGCCCAGGAGTGTGGAACCTGCGCCACGCCGGCGAGCGCGCCGTGCCTGCAGTTGCCGGTGGGCGGGCCGCGGATTTGATCCTGCGCAAGGTTTTTGTGCGCCGCCAAGCACTCCGGGTAAACCCGTGGCAAAATACTTTGCATGCAAACTAATTCCCCGGTCAGTGCCTGCGACGCGCCAGAACTTTCTCAGGCGCGTTCGCGTTTCGGCCTGCTGATCGGCAGCGTCTACCGGCAGTGGCGCCGCCAGGTGGACCTGAGCTTCAAGGACCTGGGCCTGTCCGATGCGACGCGCATCCCCTTGCTGGTGCTCTACGAGCAGGGCGGGCCGCTGCGGCAAAAGGATCTGGCCGATGCGTTGTTCCTCGACAGCTCCTCGCTGGTGCGGGTGCTGGCGCAGTTGCGTGAAGCGCGGCTTGTCGACTGGGATTGCGATCCGGCCGACCGGCGCACCAAGTGCATTGCGCTGACCGACAAGGGCCGCGAGACCGCGGCCTTGATCCTGGCCAAGAGCCTGGACATAGAGCGCACGCTGCTGGCCGATCTGTCCGAGCAGGAGCAGCAGGTGACGCGTGCCGTGCTGGTCAAGATTTCGCAGCGCTTCGCGTCGTTCTGACGCCTGCGGCATGCCAAGAACAAGGCCTGGGTTCTTCCCCTCTGCCAGGCCCGCAGAAGAAAAACGGTAGAAAAAATGAAATTGAAAGCATCGCCCTTTGCCTGGGTGAGTTTTGCGATGATCGTCGGCGTGATGGGCACGGCGCTGATCAGCCCGCTGTATGCGCTCTACAAGGAAGCCTGGGATCTGCAGGCCAGCGACATCTCGCGCATCTATGTGATCTACATGGGCGGCGCGCTGTGTACGCTGCTGTTTCTCGGGCGCCTGCCCGACCGCGTCGGCTTCCGCCCGGTGATGATGTTCGGCCTGGCCATGGCCATCATCGGCACCTTCATCAGCCTGATTGCCTGGGATGTGACCAGCCTGAGCGTGGGGCGCCTGATTGTCGGCGTGGCGTCAAGCATGGTGACCACCAGCGCCACGCTGGGCCTGGCCAAGCTGTCGCCGCCGGGCAATGTGCAGCGCGTGGCGATGATGAGCGGCTTCCTGATCGCCCTGGGTTTTGGCGTCGGCCCGCTGGTCGGCGGCGTGATCGGCCAATGGGCGCCGTATCCGCTGGTGACCACCTATGTGCCCACGCTGGTGCTGGCCGCCCTGGGCCTGGTCGCGCTGGCCAAGCTCGAGTTGCCGGACAACGCGAGCCCCAAGGACCAGCAGCCGCTGCAGTGGAGCGATGTGCTGCCCAAGCTGACCTGGCCCACGGGTGAGGCCTCCAAGGCCTTTGCGCTGACCAGCAGCCTGCCGTTTCTGGCGTTTGGCGTCTTCGGCCTGTACGCCGCGATGTCGCCGCTGTTTCTCGACAAGCTCGTGCCCTGGCACGGCCCGGCCGTGAGCGGCACGGCAATTGCCTTGATCCTGCTGATGTCGGCCTGCACGCAGATTCTTGCCGGCCGCATGCCCACGCACTGGTGCGGGGCGCTGGGCCTGGTGGGCCTGGCCGTGAGCAATGCCTTGCTGATGATCAACCTCTGGGCCGGCTCGGCCACGTTGTTCGCGCTGGGCGTGCTGTTCACGGCCGCAGGCCATGGCATGAGCATGCTGGCGGGCATGAGCATGGTCAATCGCATCGCCACGCCGGCCAACCGCTCGGGCCTGCTGTCCACCTACCTGGTCATAGGCTACATCGGCAGCATGGTGCCCATGCTGGGCATTGGCTGGATTGCCGACAACTGGGGCATGGACGCGGCGGTGCGCATCTTCTGCGCGATTGTCATCGTGCTGGGCTCGACGGCCGCGGTGTTCTTTCAGCGCCACCCGCGCATGCAGCCCGCGCTGCTGCCTGCATGACCCAGCAGGCCCGGGTGCCGATGTGGCTGCTGGTGCTGGTCACTCTCAGCGGCACCATGGCAATGCACATCTTCGTGCCGGCCCTGCCGGTGGCGGGCGCGGCGCTGGGTGCGTCGCCAGCCAGCATGCAGCAGACCATCACGCTGTATGTGATCGGGCTGGCGGCCGGGCAGTTGATCTACGGGCCGGTGTCCGACGCCCTGGGCCGGCGCCCGGCGCTGCTGCTGGGGCTGTCGATTTATTTCAGCGCGGGCATGATGGCCTTGTTCGCGCCCACGCTCGAATGGCTGGTGACGGCGCGGCTGCTGCAGGCGCTGGGCGGCGCCGCAGGCATTGCGCTGGGGCGTGCCATCGTGCGCGACACCGCCCATCCCGCGCGTGTGACCAAGGACCTGGCGCTGCTCAATCTGCTGACCCTGGTCGGCCCGGGGCTGTCGCCGATTGTCGGCGCCTATCTGGCGGACCACTTCGGCTGGCGTGCCATCTATGTCTTCCTGGTGCTGATCGGCAGCGCGATGCTGCTGTTCACCTACCGCCTGCTGCCTGAAACCAATCGGCAGCTGCGCGCGCTCAAGGTGGGCGCGATCGCGCGCGACTACCGCCAGCTCGTCACCCACCCGGGCTTTGCGGGCTACATGCTGGGCGGTGCCTGCATCACTTCCGCGCTCTATCCCTATCTGGCCTCGGTGCCCTATATCGTGCACGGCCAGATGGGCCTGCCGATCAGCGCCATCGGCTGGTTCGCGGCCAGCACCATCGTGGGCGCGAGCCTGGGCACGTTTCTCACGCGCCGGCTGTCGGGGCGCTGGCCGGCCGATGTCTTTCTGGCCGTGGGCGCGGGCCTGGGGCTGGTCATGGCGGCGACGCTGCTGGCCTTTTACCTGCTGGGCTGGCTCACGCCTGGCTGGCTGCTGGCCATCACCATCACCATGACGTTTGGCGCGGGATTCGCCAGTCCCGCGGCGCTGGGCTGCGCGCTGTCGGCCGTGCCCTCGCTGGTCGGCTCGGGCGCGGGGCTTTATGGCTTTGGCCAGATGGCGATGGGCGCCCTGGGGACGCTGCTCGTGGGCTATGGCGACGACCCGGTGATCTCCTGTGCGGTGACCCAGATCTGCATCACGGCGCTGGCGCTGGCAAGCTTTCGCTTTGCCCATGCGTATGGCGCCTATTCCAGGCGCTAGTCCATGGGCCAGGGGCCCTCGCAGCCATGGCAGCTGCGCCCCCGGCTGGCGCTTGTCCTACGCAACAAATAGAAATTAGCTATTGAATATATAAAAACAATAGCTAAACTTCAATTTGTGCGATGCGAATGATTTCCACGGGAAAGCAGCGCGGCCCTGGCCATTCAAACCAGGGCGGTTGTGACTGATGAAGATTTGCCGCATGCCGACAACGATCTGGGCAGTGGTGCTCGAAGCGTCGCTGACGGTCTTGCCATTGTTGCCGATAGAGATGCCAGGGCGCTTGAACGCCACCTGGCGGGGGCAATGGCTGATTTCCTGAAAGCGGCAGCTTTGCGCACTGCAGGCCAGACCTCGCACTTTGTGTTCGTGGTAGCAAAGTGTGATTCAAAAGGTCGGCCCATTCCTGTGGTGGGCCGACCTTTCTTTTTTGATTTCTTGCGTTTGACCCAGCGGTCGGACGCGTGGGAGGCCGGATGGACGGGCTGACATTCATTGCCGAGATGATCAAGGCCTTGGCCTGGCCGCTGGCCATGGTGGCCATTGCGCTGATCTTTCGCCAGCAACTGGGCGCGTTGCTCCGGCGCATGAGCCAGGGCCGGCTGGGGCCGGCCGAAGTTGAATTCGAATTCGAGCAGGAGCTGAGGGTGCTGGCCGCGCAGTCGTGCGTGCCAGCAGAGGGCGCTGTTGCCGTCGGCGCCGCCATGATGCCGTCGGCAGGTGCCGGGCGCCAGGCCATTCTGGGCGCCTGGCGCAATCTGCAGCACCGTGCCCAGGCCGGCATGCACTCGCTGGCTG
>JBBKVU010000316.1:0-2747 GCA_037968595.1 Comamonas sp. | reverse complement strand
CTGGTGATGCGCCAGGCCGTGGAAACGGTGCAGGAGGCGCTGGCGCTGACCAGCAACCACGGGCTTTCGCGGCGCAACCCGCTAGAGCGCCATCTGCGCGATGTGCTGTGCGGGCGCATCCATACGCCGCAGGAAGACAGCGCGCTGGTGCTGGCGGGTAAGGCGGCGTTGGAACACGCGTAGCGCAGGGGGAGGGGGGGAGAACACGCCTTGAAACGCCCTTCGACAAGCTCAGGGCGAACGGAGTGAACTGACCCGCCTGAAGAGCACTTGTGGTTTTCCCGTTCGTGGTGAGTCCGTCGAACCATGAACGGCCTGCCCTCATGAGCAAGCCCCTGCTTCACGGGCCGGTCGAACGGCCGGTTTTCAATCCGCTGGTGCTGATCCCGTCACCCGCGGTTCCTGACCACCCACCTGGCCGTCGCCGCGCGCGCCGCGACATCCAGCATGAAGCCAAGGCAGCCGACCACGACGATGCCGGCCATGAGCTCGTCATAGGCCAGGCGGTCGCGCGTGTCGAGAATGAAATAGCCCAAGCCGGCCGACACGCCCATCATATCCGCCGGCACCAGCACGATCCAGGCAATGCCCAGCGCCAGCCTGAAACCCGTGAGCACATGCGTGAGGATTCCGGGCAGCACGATGTGCAGCACGATTTCGCCGCGCGTTGCCGACAGGCTGTGCGCCAGCTGCAGCCAGCTCTTGTCGAGCGCCGCGACGCCGGCCGCGGTGTTGAGCATGATGGGCCAGACCGCGGCAAAGGTCAGCAGGAACACCACGGGGGCCTCGCCCACGCCCAGCGCCATCACGGCCAGCGGCATCCACGACAGCGGCGAGACCATGCGCAGGAACTGGAAAAGCGTGCCCGTGAGCTTGGCAAACAGCGGCGACAGCCCGACCCAGATGCCCAGCGGCACGGCAATCAGCAGCGCCAGCAGCAGCGACAGGCCTATGCGCTGCAGGCTCAGCGCAATGTGTTCCCACAGATCGCCCGCGGCCAGCAGCCGGCCCAGCGCCGCGAAGCCGGCCGTCGGCGCAAACGCGTTGCGTATCGCGTCCACATCCGACAGCTGGCGCGCGCCCAGCGACCACAATCCCACGGCCAGCGCCAGGCCGACAACCGGCCAGACCAGACGCTCCAGCGTGCCCTTGATGCCCTTGCTCATGCCGCGATGATTTCCTTGCGCGTGAAGCTTTCGGCATGGCCAAAGGCCTTGAGGCCGCCCACCTGCTTGAGTGCGTTCTTGACGAAGCGGTCATCGACCAGGTCCTTGGCGACAAACTTGGGGTCTAGCTTTTCCAGGAAAGCGGCGTTGCCTTCGACATGCGTCACCTGCAGCGCCTTGACGAGTTCCTCGGTGTACGACGGATAAGGGTAGGGCTGGAAGTCGATGCGCCGCTGGTTCCACTGCGGGTGCTTGATCACGCCTTCGCGCGTGTACTGCGCCATCTCGGTGGCGGCCAGCACCTTGGTCAGCACCGGCAGGCCGTGCGGCGTGTACTTGCCCTCGCCGCTGCTGGCCAGCAGCTTGGCGGTCTCGAGCTGGTTGTCGCGCGTCCACAGCTGGGCCTTGACCATGGCATTGGTGACCTTCTGCGCCCATTCGGGGCGCTCGGTGATGTCGCGCTCGGCCAGCGTCAGCAGGCAGCAGGCATGGTTCTGCCAGACATCGCCGACAAAGCGCAGCACCTTGCCCACGCCCGCGACTTCGGCCGCGGCGACAAACGGCTCGGCAACGATGTAGCCCGAGACCGCCTTGGCGGCCAGCGCCGAGACCATTTCGGCCGGGGGCATCACCACCAGATTGACTTCATCGGCCGCCAGGGCGCCGCTGCGCGCGCGGCTCACGGCCTTGAGGCCGTTGGCGCGCAGCAACTGCTGCAGCACCACGTTGTGGATCGAGTACCAGAACGGAATCGCGACCTGCGTGCCGCCGAGATCCTTCACGGAGTTGATGTGGCGCGCCACGGCCAGCGCCGAGCCGTTCATGTGGTTCCAGGCGACGACCTTGGCGGCGAACTGCGAGCCGTAGCGCACGAACATGGTGGTCGGCGACAGCAGGTGAACGACGTTGACCTGGCCGGCGACAAACGCCTCGATGATCTGCGCCCAGGTGCGAAACAGCCGCGGCTTCTCGGTGCGCAGGCCTTCGGCTTCAAACAGCTTGCGGCTGTGGGCAACCAGCAAGGGCGTGGCATCGGTGATCGGCAGATAGCCGATGCGCACCGGCACGTCGTCGCCCTTGTTGGCCTGGGCCATGGCGTCGCCGGCGCGCAGCAAAGGTGCTGCCGCGGCGCCGCTGAGCGCCGTCACGCGCAGCCAGTCGCGGCGGCTGATGCTGCAGTCGCAGGCCGAGGAGGCGCAGATGTGCTGATAGTTGGGCGCTTGATTTTGCTGGTCCATGGGGCTTGCCTGGCGTAGGAATGGTGGAAGAAGAGGGAGGGGTCAGGCCGCTGGCGCGCCGTGCCGGCGCGCATGCAGTTCGGCCAGGATCTCGAGCCGCAGCGCGGTGATTTCCGCGGGATGTGCGTGGCGCGGGTGGGGCACATCGACGCGCCATTCGCGCACGATGCAGCCGCCCTGGTCGCCCGGCAGCCGGCCCATCAGCAGGATGCGATCGGCCACCAGGATGGCTTCGTCGATGTCATGCGTGACGACCAGCGCGGCCGTGTGCCACTGGTGCACCAGATCGACCAGCAGTTCCTGCATTTCGCTGCGCGTGATGGCATCGAGCGCCGAGAACGGC
>JBBKVU010000315.1:0-8003 GCA_037968595.1 Comamonas sp. | reverse complement strand
AGTCCGCCAAGCTGTCGTCCAGCTGGGCTGGCGACGGCAAGACGAAGGAAATCAAGACCCGCGGCGACAGCGGCCCCAGCCGCAGCGGCGGCGGTGGCAGCAACTGGCGCGGTGGTCCGCGCGGCGGCAGTCGCCGTGGCGGCGGCAACGATCGCAACGATCACCACCAGCAAGCGCAGGCGGAGTTCCGGGCGATCGAAGTGCACGTGCCTGAAACCATCACGGTTTCCGAGCTCGCACACAAGATGTCGGTCAAGGCGTCCGAACTGATCAAGATCCTGATGAAGATGGGCCAGATGGTCACCATCAATCAGCCTCTGGACCAGGACACCGCGATGATCGTGGTCGAGGAAATGGGTCACACCGCCAAGGTCGCGGCCCTGGACGATCCCGAAGCTTTCACTTTCGAGGAAACCTCGCAACAGGAAGCCGAAGCCCTGCCTCGCGCCCCTGTGGTGACCGTGATGGGTCACGTCGATCACGGCAAGACCTCGCTGCTCGACTACATCCGTCGCTCCAAGGTGGCTGGCGGCGAAGCCGGCGGCATTACCCAGCACATCGGTGCCTACCATGTGAAGACCGAACGCGGCATGGTGTCCTTCCTCGACACCCCGGGTCACGAGGCCTTCACGGCCATGCGTGCCCGCGGTGCCCAGGCAACCGACATCGTGATTCTGGTGGTGGCAGCCGACGACGGCGTTATGCCCCAGACCAAGGAAGCCATCAAGCACGCCAAGGCGGCTGGTGTTCCCATCGTCGTGGCCATCACCAAGGCCGACAAGCCCGATGCCAACTTCGAGCGCGTCAAGCAAGAGCTGGTGGTGCAGGAAGTCGTGCCTGAAGAGTACGGCGGCGAGTCGCCTTTCGTGCCAGTGTCTTCCAAGACCGGCATGGGCATAGACGAACTGCTCGAACAGGTGCTGCTGCAGGCCGAAGTGCTGGAGCTGCGCGCTCCGGTCGACGCCGCCGCCAAGGGCCTGGTCATCGAAGCCCAGCTCGACAAGGGCCGCGGTCCTGTCGCCACGGTGCTGATTCAGTCCGGTACGCTCAAGGTGGGCGACGTGGTTCTGGCCGGCCAGACCTATGGCCGCGTGCGTGCCATGGTCGACGAAAACGGCAAGGCCACCAAGACCGCTGGTCCTTCGATTCCGGTTGAAATTCAGGGTCTGTCGGATGTGCCCGCGGCCGGCGACGAATTCATGGTGCTGACCGACGAACGTCGTGCCCGTGAAATCGCCACCTACCGTGCCGGCAAGTTCCGCCACACCAAGCTGGCCAAGCAACAAGCGGCCAAGCTGGAAAACATGTTTGCCGAAATGACGGCGGGCGATCTGCAGACCCTGCCCATCATCATCAAGGCCGACGTGCAGGGTTCGCAAGAAGCCCTGGGCCAGTCGCTGCTCAAGCTGTCGACCGAAGAAGTGCGCGTGCAGCTGGTGTATGCCGGCGTGGGCGGCATCAGCGAGTCCGACATCAACCTGGCGATTGCCTCCAAGGCCATCGTCATTGGCTTCAACGTGCGCGCCGATGCGAATGCACGCAAGGCCGCCGAGAACAACGACGTCGAGATCCGTTACTACAACATCATTTATGACGCTGTGGACGAACTCAAGGCGGCGATGTCCGGCATGCTGGCTCCCGAGCAGCGCGAAGAGATCATCGGTATGGCCGAGATCCGCACGGTGTTCGTGGCGACGAAGATTGGCACGATTGCCGGTTCGTACATCACCTCCGGTCAGGTCACCCGCAATGCACGCTTCCGCCTGCTGCGCGAAAACGTGGTGATCTACACCGGCGAGATCGAATCGATCAAGCGTCTCAAGGACGACGTCAAGGAAGTCAAGGAAGGCTTCGAGTGCGGTATCAAGCTCAAGAACTACAACGACATCAAGGAAGGTGACGTGCTGGAAGTCTTTGAGATCAAGGAAATCGCACGGACGCTGTAATCCATGGCTGCCAAGAAACGCGCTGCGCCTAATCGCAGCTTCAAGGTCTCCGACCAGATCCAGCGTGATCTGTCGGAGCTGATCGCCCGGGAGTTGAAGGACCCGCGCGTGGGCATGGTGACCCTGCAAGGGGTGGAGGTGACTCCGGACTATGCACACGCCAAGGTGTTCTTCAGCATCCTCACGGGTGATCCCGATCAGACGCTCGAAGGTCTGAACCAGGCCGCGGGCTTTCTGCGCGCCGGCCTGTTCAAGCGCCTGCATATCCACACCGTGCCCACGCTGCACTTCGTCTACGACCGTACGACGGAGCGCGCTTCGGACATGAATGCCTTGATCGCCAAGGCAGTTTCTTCGCGCGCGAAAGAAGACTGAGCATGAACGCGCCTCGCACACGGGTGCAGCGGCGCCCTGTGCATGGGGTGTTGCTGCTCGACAAACCGCTGGGGTTTTCCAGCAATGACGCTTTGCAGAAAGTGAAGTGGGTGTTGCGCGCGGAAAAAGCCGGTCATACCGGCACCCTGGATCCCCTGGCCAGCGGCGTTTTGCCGCTGTGCTTTGGTGCTGCCACCAAGTTCAGCCAGCTGCAGCTTGAAGCGGCCAAGACCTATATTGCCATTGCCCGCCTGGGCACGACGACGACAACCGCGGATGCGGAAGGCGAGATCGTGCGCGAGCGGCCCGTGGACCTCGCGGCGCTCACGCCCGAGCGACTGCAGGCCGTGGCCAGTCAGTTTTCCGGACCGATTTCGCAGGTGCCGCCGATGCACAGTGCCCTCAAGAAGGACGGCAAGGCGCTCTACGAATATGCCCGCGAAGGCATCGAGATCGAGCGCCCCGCGCGCGCGGTCACGATCCATGCACTGGACGTGAGTCTGTGCGAGGACGCCGACGGCTTTGCGGCCGTCAAGCTGGTGGTCACCTGCAGCAAGGGTACCTATATCCGCACCCTGGGTGAGGATGTGGGTGAAGCCCTGGGCTGTGGAGCGCATCTGAGGTTCCTGCGCCGCACCGATACGGGCGGACTGGGGCTCGAAGGCTGCGTCACGCTCGAAGCGCTTGAAGCCATGGACGAGGAACAGCGCCTGTTGCACGTGCAGCCACCGCAAATGTTGCTGCATGAACACACGCCTGTCACGCTGACCGAGTACGATGCCGGACGTTTTCTGTCGGGCATGCGCCGGCGGGGCGACTGGCCGGATGCTTCGGCAGTCGCCGTTTATGGAACAGAGCCTCACGCTTTATTGGGAGTAGGCCATGTGCTGGCCGGGGAGCTCATCCCCGACCGCCTGCTGAGCCCCTTGGAAATTCAACAAATTTTGGAAGGCACGCCGCGCCCAACAGACCGCGGCATTTTGGAAACTTTATGAGTACACAAATCCGCAACATCGCAATCATCGCGCACGTTGACCACGGTAAAACCACCATGGTCGACCAGCTGCTGCGCCAGTCCGGCACCTTTGCCGAACATGAAAAGGTGGTCGACACCGTCATGGACAACAATGCCATCGAGCGCGAGCGCGGCATTACCATTCTGGCCAAGAACTGTGCCGTGAGCTGGGAAGGCACCCACATCAACATTCTCGACACGCCCGGTCACGCCGACTTCGGCGGTGAAGTCGAGCGCGCTCTGTCGATGGTCGACGGCGTGGTGCTGCTGATCGACGCGCAAGAGGGCCCCATGCCCCAGACGCGTTTCGTGACCAAGAAGGCCCTGGCCCTGGGCCTGCGCCCTATCGTCGTGGTCAACAAGGTGGACAAGCCCGGTGCGCGTCCCGACTACGTGGTCAACGCCGCTTTCGACCTGTTCGACAAGCTCGGCGCGACCGATGAACAGCTGGACTTTCCCGTGGTGTATGCCTCGGGCATCAACGGCTGGTCGTCGACCGAAGAAGGCGCTCCTGGCGAGCAGTGGGGCACCGACATGTCGGCCCTGTTCAACACCATTCTGAACCACGTGCCTTCGATCCAGGGCGACGCAGCTGCGCCCCTGCAGATGCAGGTGTCGGCTCTCGACTACTCGACCTTCGTCGGCCGTATCGGCGTGGCGCGCATTTCCCAGGGCACCGTCAAGGCAGGCCAGGAAGTGATGATCATGGCCGGCCCCGAAGGCAAGGCCTACAAGGGTCGTATCAACCAGATCCAGAAGTTCCAGGGCATCGATCGCGTGCAAGTCACCGAAGCCGGCCCCAGCGAAATCGTGCTGGTCAACGGTATTGAAAACCTGGGCATTGGTGAAACCATCACCGATCCGCTGGATCCCCAGCCCATGCCCATGCTCAAGATCGACGAACCGACCTTGACTATGAACTTCTGCGTGAACAACTCGCCGCTGGCGGGTCGTGAAGGCAAGTTCGTGACCAGCCGCCAGATCTGGGACCGCCTGCAAAAGGAACTGCGTTCCAATGTTGCCCTGCGCGTCAAGGAAACCGACGAAGACGGCATTTTCGAAGTGTCCGGCCGCGGTGAACTGCACCTGACCATTCTGCTGGAAGAAATGCGCCGCGAAGGCTACGAGCTGGCAGTGTCCAAGCCGCGCGTCGTGTTCCGCGAAATCAACGGTGAAAAGAACGAGCCTATCGAGCTGGTCACCGCCGACGTCGAGGAAACCCACCAAGGCGGCGTGATGCAGGCCCTGGGCGAGCGCAAGGGCGAGCTGGTCAACATGGAGTCCGACGGCCGTGGCCGCGTTCGCCTCGAGTACCGCATTCCCGCGCGTGGCCTGATCGGCTTCACCAACGAATTCCTGAACCTGACACGTGGTTCGGGCCTGATCGCCAACATCTTCGACAGCTACGAACCCCACAAGGGTGACATCGGCGGCCGCAAGAACGGTGTGCTGATCTCCATGGACGACGGTGAAATCTTCACCTACGCCCTGGGCAAGCTGGACGACCGCGGCCGTATGTTCGTCAAGGCGAACGATCCCGTGTACGAAGGCATGATCATCGGCATCCACAGCCGTGACAACGACCTGGTGGTGAACGCCACGCGTACCAAGCAGCTGACCAACTTCCGTGTCTCCGGCAAGGAAGACGCGATCAAGATCACGCCTCCTATCGACCTGTCGCTGGAATACGCGGTGGAATTCATCGAGGACGACGAGCTGGTTGAAATCACCCCCAAGAGCGTGCGCGTGCGCAAGCGCTTCTTGAAGGAAAGCGATCGCAAGCGTGCTGGTCGTTAAAGAAAGCACCCCCTGAGCGGCTTCGCCGCTTCCCCCTCTCATCCTTCGGTGGAGGGGGACGGCACCGTCGCTGCGGGGCGGCCCTTGCTCGGTGCCCCTGAGCTAATACCCGCCCTTATCAAAAGAAGCCGCCTTGTGCGGCTTTTTTTGCGTCTGTGACATGCGTTGGCGGCGGTCTCGGTTAAGGTTGAAGGTTGGCGCGCAGCTCTGGACTGCGCTCTATCATTGCTAGATCAGAGGAACAAAATCATGACGGAGACAACGGCGCTGGTCCTGACCGAAGTGCGCGGGCGCATAGGCTGCATCACCCTCAACCGCGCGCGCGCGCTCAATGCGCTGTCGCTGGAGATGGTGCGTGAATTGATGGCCGCGCTGCTGCAGTGGCAGGACGATCCGCAGGTGCTGGCGGTCGCGCTGCGCGGCAGCAACAAGGAAGGCGTGTTTGGCGCGCTGTGCGCGGGCGGTGACATCCGCTTCCTGCACCAGGCCGGCAGCACGGGCAATCCGCAGCTCGAGGACTTCTTCACCGAGGAGTACGCGCTCAATCACCTGATCCACCACTATCCCAAGCCCTATATCGCCTTCATGGACGGCATCGTCATGGGCGGCGGCATGGGCATCAGCCAGGGCGCGAGCGCGCGCATCGTCACCGAGCGCACCAAGATGGCCATGCCCGAAACGGCCATCGGCCTGTTTCCCGATGTCGGCGGCGGTTATTTCCTCAGCCGCTGCCCCGGTCACACCGGCGAATGGCTGGGCCTGACCGGCGAGACCATTGCCGCGGGCGATGCGATTGCATTGGGCCTGGCCGATGGCCTGGTGCCTTCAGCGCAGCTGCCGGATCTGTGGGAGGCCCTGGCGACGCGCGACTTCGCCAACAGCGCTGCCGTGCAGCAATGGATTGACGGCCAGCTGGGTACGGCGCCCGCGCATTACGTGGCCCAGCGCGCGGAAATCGACAAATACTTTGCCTTGCCCACGGTGTCGGCGATTGTCGCCGCGCTGGAGGAGGGGGGCAGCGACTGGGCGCTGGCCACGGCCGCACTGCTGCGCAAGCGCTCGCCGCTGATGCTGCATGTGGTGCTGGAACAGGTGCGCCGCGCGCGCGCCATGGGTCTGGCCGATGACTTGCGCATGGAGCGCAACATGGTGCGCCATTGCTTCTACCTGCGCCCAGGCCAGAGCGAAACCCTCGAGGGCATTCGCGCGCTGGCCGTAGACAAGGACCACGCGCCGCGCTGGAATCCCGCGCGCATCGAGGACGTGCAAGAGGCCGACTGGCAGGCGTTCTTTGTGAGCCCCTGGCCGGCGCATTCGCATCCGCTGGCCGCTTTGGCCGACTGAGGGGATGTTGAACGCGAAAGCCAAACACGCTCTCGCAATGCGTTGTCAGGAAACCGCGGTGGCAACGGAGTCGGTTGTCAAACACCGCGGTTTAGACAAGCTCAGCCTGAACGGTTCTTTTGTGGCACCCCGTTCGCCCTGAGCCTGCCGAAGGGAGCGTTTCCCCCGTTCGCCCTGAGCCTGTCGAAGGGCCGGCATTTGCAGGCCAGGGCGGGGGAAGCTGCAATCAGCGATTGCGCCCCTTCATTGCGCGCTCGACTTCGCGCTTGCCTTCGCGGTCCTTGATGGTGTCGCGCTTGTCGTGCTCGCCCTTGCCCTTGGCCAGGGCGATCTCGGCCTTGACCAGGCCGTTCTTCCAGTGCAGGTTCAGCGGCACCAGGGTATAGCCCTTTTGCTCGACCTTGCCGATCAACCGCTTGATCTCTTCCTTGTGCAGCAGCAGCTTCTTGGTGCGCGCGGCGTCGGGGCTCACGTGGGTCGAAGCGGTGCGCAGCGGGTTGATCTGGCAGCCGATCAGGTACAGCTCGCCGTCCTTGATGACCACATAGCCGTCGGTCAGCTGGACCTTGCCTTCGCGCAAGGCCTTGACCTCCCAGCCGTGCAGGACCATGCCCGCCTCGTGGCGTTCCTCGAAGAAGTAGTTGTAAGCCGCTTTTTTGTTGTCGGCAATGCGGGACGGTGAATCAGTTTGTTTTGCCATGTATGAATTAAGTGCGGCGCAATTCAGGAGATAAAAGCTCTCCCTACAATGTTGTTTGTCGTCTCGCTGCAGAGATTTTAGTTTCCATCGGCCGGCAATGCTGCGATGGCCTTCGCAGCATCCCTATTCAGGCCCCTTTTCCATGAAAACAGTCAACAAATCCGTCCTCATCTGGTACAGCCCCGAAGAAATGTATGCCTTGGTGACGGATGTGGACCATTACGCCGACTTCCTGCCCTGGTGCGACCATGCGCGCATCCTGGAGCAGGACGAGCAGGGCATGACGGCGGAAGTGGGCATGGCGCTGGGCGGCTTGAAGAAATCCTTCGTGACCCGCAACACCCATGAAGAAGGCCGGCGCGTGACGATTCGACTGGTCAAGGGCCCATTCTCGCACCTTGAAGGCGACTGGTATTTTCATCCCGTCGGCGACGGCTCGCAGCGCGCCTGCAAGGTGGAGCTGCGCCTGAGCTACGGCTTCGACAACGTGGCGCTGGCCGCGCTGGTCGGGCCGGTGTTCGACCGCATTGCCGGCTCCATGGTCGATGCCTTCATCAAGCGCGCGGAACAGGTCTATGGCTGAGCCCCTGGCCACCGAAGCGCAGCTGAGCGTGGAGGTGGTGTTTTCGGCCCAGGCCGGCCAGGTGCAGGAATGGTCGCTGCAGCTGCCGCCTGGCGCGTGTCTGCTTGATGCGCTGCGCGCCGTGGGCCTGGAGACCAGCCCCTGGGCTGCGGGCATCTGGGGGCGGCGCGCCGAACGCGGACAGTTGCTGCGCGACGGCGACCGCGTCGAGCTGTACCGGCCCTTGCTGGTCGATCCCAAGGT
>JBBKVU010000314.1:0-11958 GCA_037968595.1 Comamonas sp. | reverse complement strand
CGCCCGGCGTGCGCGCGATGGTGGTGCCGGGCTCGGGAGCGGTCAAGGCCCAGGCCGAAGCCGAAGGCATAGCCGCGCGCCTGGTGGCCGCGGGCTTCGAGTGGCGCCAGCCCGGTTGCTCCATGTGCCTGGCAATGAACGACGATGTGCTGGCCCCTGGCCAGCGCTGCGCGTCGACGACCAACCGCAATTTCGAAGGCCGCCAGGGGCGCGGCGCAATCACCCACCTGATGAGCCCGGCCATGGCCGCGGCCGCAGCGCTCACCGGCCACATCACCGATGTGCGCGCCTGGAAGGAAAAGCCATGAAAACCATCGCTGCCGATACCGGCGATGCGGTCATCCGCGGCCGCGCCGCGTGCCTGGACATCGCCAACCTGGATACCGACCAGATCATGCCCAAGCAGTTTCTGCGCGGCATCGACAAGTCGGGCCTGGACCAGGGCGTGCTGTACGACCTGCGCTTTGACGGCCAGGGGCGGCCGCGCCCCGAATTCGTTCTCAACCGACCGGCGTTTGCGGGTGTCGAGGTGCTGCTTGCCGGCGCCAACTACGGCTGCGGCTCCAGCCGCGAGCATGCGGTCTGGGGCATGCAGCAGTTTGGTTTCAAGGCCGTGGTGGCCGCGAGTTTCGGCGAGATCTTCTACTCCAACGCAATGAACAACCGGCTGCTGCTGGCCATGGTCGCGCCCGAGGACGCGCTGGCATTCCATGCGCAGGCGCGGATGCAGGAAGCGCTGGGATTGCCCTTGTGCATGGAGATCGACGTTGGCGCGCAGCAGGTGCGCTGCGCGGGCCACAGCGCGGCGTTCACGATCTCGCCGCGCCACCAGCGCATGTTCCTGCAGGGCCAGGACTGGATTGCGGCCTCGATGGCCCATGCGCCGCAGATCGCCGCCTTCGCCCAGCAGCACTGGCAGCGCCAGCCCTGGGTGCGGGACGTGGCCGCAACGGTCAGGGCAGGGCTGGATTAGCTGCCGGTAGGATTGGCGCCGTCCTGCATGACCCACAGGATGCGGTCAAGATCGATGCCGATCTGCTGGGCCTGGGCCAGCAGATGCTGGCGCACGCCAGTGGGCAGCACGGGGGTGCGCGAGAGAATCCAGAAGGCGTCGAGGCTGGAGCCCACGACCATGGCCCAGCGGTATTGCTCGTCAAGCGCCACCACATGGTAGCCCGCATAGAACGGGCCGAAGAACGACACCTTGAGCGCGGCTTCATCGGTGCTGCCCACGAACTGCGCCTTGCCGCGCGCTTCTTCCCAGCGGTTGCGGCGCGGATCGAAGCCGCGGTTGACCACCTGCACCGCGCCATTGGACGCCAGCGTGTACTCGGCGCGGGTGCGCACCAGCCCCTTCTCGAAACGCTGGTCTATGCGCGCGACTTCATACCAGCGCCCCAGATAGCGCGAAATGTCGAAGTTGCCCACGGGTTGCACCGAGGCGGGGCGCGGCGGGGTGCGCAGCGCCATCCACGCCACATATGCAATGGCGCCCGCACCCACCGCAATGGCTGCCGCGGAGCCGGTGCGCCTGGCCGACGCCGACAGGTGACCTTGGTCCAGGCGAGCGCGCAGGTCATCGAAGGAAGGCAGTTTGCGAGGGGTGTGACGGGACATAGAACTCCTTGGACGGCTTGAACAACGAAAGCCCATGAAACGCGGCGGGGCCGGGCACAGGCCATCAGCTCTTGTGATGGTGGGGGCGATGGGCCCATACCACCAATCTACCGCGTGCCGCGCCGGCTGCATGTAGGTGTTTGCTGGCATGCGATGGTCAGCGAAGGACGACGTTTGCGCGCGGCCCTGGCCGCGCATGCATGGACTATTCCTGCTCGGACAGGGTTTGCGGCGCCAGCGCGCCCAGCGGTCTGCCGGCCGGGCGCTCGCCGATCTGCTGGCGCCACATCGCGTAATACAGGCCCTTGTGCTCCAGCAGTTCGGCGTGGCTGCCCGACTCGACGATGCGCCCACGCTCGAGCACCATGATGGTCTGTGCGTGCAGGATGGTCGACAGCCGGTGGGCAATCAGCAGCGTGATGCGGTTGGACTGCTGCGACACGCGGCGCACGGTGGCGGTGATCTGCTCCTCGGTCAGCGAATCCAGGGCCGAAGTGGCTTCGTCGAAGATCAGCAGCCGCGGATCGCGCACCAGCGCGCGCGCGATCGACAGCCGCTGCTTCTCGCCGCCCGAAAGCCGCACACCGGACTCGCCTATGGGCGTGTCCAGGCCCAGTGGAGAACGCTCAAGCAGGTGCAGGCACGAGGCCTGCTCCAGCGCGGTGAGAATGTCGGCATCGGTGGCGTCGGGTTTGACGAACAGCATGTTCTCGCGCAGCGTGCCGGCAAACAAATGCGTTTCCTGGGTCACGAAGCCGATCTGCCGGCGCACTTCGTTGTAGCGCAGCTGCTGGGTCGGAATGCCGTTGAAGGCAATGGTTCCGGCCTGGGGGGTGTAGAGGCCCACCAGCAGCTTGACCAGCGTCGACTTGCCCGAGCCCGAGGGCCCGACAAAGGCAATGGTGTCTCCCAGCTTGGCGGAGAACGACACGCTGTCCAGCGCCTTGTCGCTCGCGCCCTGGTGCTGGAATTCAACCTGCTCGAAGCTCAGGTCCTGCACCAGGCCCACGCGCTGCGGGTTGGCCGGGCGCTTTTCCACGGGTTTCTTCATCAGCGTGTCGAAGTTCAGCAGCGAGGCTTCGGCCTCGCGCCAGGCGACGATGATGTTGCCCAGTTCCTGCAGCGGCGCGAAGATCGCCACCGAGATGAACTGCATGGCAATCAGCTCGCCGGTGCTCAGCACATCGCGAAAGATCAGCCACAGCAGCGCAAACAGGATGCCCAGCTTGAGCAGGCTCAGCGTCGAGCCCTGCAGGAACGACAGCAGCCGTATGCGCTTGACCTTGAGCATTTCCAGCGCAAAGATCTTCTCGGTCTGGGCCTGCAGCCGGCGCACTTCGGGGAAAGTGAGGCCCAGGCTCTTGATCAGTTCGATGTTGCGCAGCGATTCGGTGATGAAGCCCGAATTGCGGTTGGTCTCGCGCACGATGGAGCGCTGCTGGTTGCGTATCTCGCGGCTGAGCAGGCCGGTGAGGCCGCCGAGCACCAGCACGCCGATCAGAAACACCGGCACCAGCGCCCAATGCCGCGTGACCGAGTACCAGACCAGAAAGCTGATGCCCACCACGGCCGCGAACACGGTGTTGATGAAGGTATTGATGAAGCGCTCGCTGTCGGCGCGCGCCTTCTGCAGCAGCGACAGGGTTTCGCCGGTGCGCATTTCGGCGAACTCCTGGTACTTGAGACGCATCACCTGGCGCAGGCCGTCGTTGAACAGCTGCGTGCCGAGTTTCTGCACCACCAGGCGCGTCACATATTCCTGCAGCGCGCGGGCCAGGCGCGAGCCTATGGCGACCACCACGGCCAGTCCAAGCAGGCGCAGCACGCCTGAAATCAGCTCGGCATCGGTCTTGTCGCCGGGATGCACGGCATAGCCGTCGATGATCTTGCCGAAGATGATGGGGTCCACGAGCGCCAGCACCTGGCTGATCGCGGCCAGCGCCAGCGCCAGCCAGGCAAGGCGGGCGTGGGGCTTCAGGTAGGTCCAGAGTATGTGCATAGCCGACTCTTATCCACTGTCCTGTGGGGCGATGCTGTCGGACAGGAGCGCATTGCGGGCGCACAAACCCCTGTGCGCAGCGATAACGCAGGAGCGCGTGTGACTTTGCCGTGCAGGCAGGGCCCAGGCTGTGGCCTAATAGCGGCTTCAAATCGCTTTTTTCATTGAAGGATGTCCCATGGGCAACAAGATCGTTACCGAAGCCGACCGCAAGTTCACGCCCCAGCCCCCCCTGCCTAACGGCTACAGCCTGCCTACGGCTGGCCGCGGTCAGCGCGTGAGCAAGGAACGTGGCGTCGCAACGCGCTCGAAGAAGAACCCCGGCAAGCGTGTGCACCAAGGCGGCTGAGCTGCGGCTTCGCTTCCCTGAAAAAAAGCCCTCTCGAGGGCTTTTTTTGTCGCCGGTCCGCCGCAAGACAAAAAGCTGCCCTCGGGTGGCAGCGCAGCCCCACGCAATGAGCCAAGCCTGGGGTCTTTTTTTGCTTTTTAGCGGTTGCGCGCTCAGCGCCAGGCTTCGCCGCGTTCGTGCAGTAGCTTGCGCAGCGTCTGTACTTCCTCCATCAGATCGGCTGCCAGTGCCGCCAGCTGTGGGTCGGCGTCAAACGTGGTTTCCAGCTGCGCGATACGGCGCGCGCGCAGCAGCGTGCGGCTGCTGAAGCGCCATTCGCCGCGGCCTTCACCGCTGGCGTCGTCGACCTGCAGCACTTCTTCGTGCACGCGCTGCACCACCCAGCCCGTGGGCTGGGCGCAGGCATGCGCCAGCTGTGCGAGATCCAGCGCGGCGGTGTCCAGCACTTCGCCGGGGGTGCCAAAAGGGGAGGGGGCGGCGGTCATGGCATTTTCCTCATGTCAGGTTCAGGCATTGCGCGCATTGAAGTCCGGGAAGGCCTGCGAGAACGTTTCATAGGCCTTGCGGCTGGCTTCGTCATTGGCCGGCGGCAGCGCGATCTCCAGCAGCAGGTACATGTCCCCGGGCGTGGCGGCCGGCAGGCCCTTGCCGCGCAGGCGCAGCTGACGGCCCTTCTTCCAGCCCGCGGGCACATTGACTTCCAGCGTGCCGGCCAGCGTGGTCACTTCTACGGGCCCGCCCAGAGCGGCTTCCCAGGGCGCGATGGCCACATGCTGGTAGACATCCCTGTCCTTGGCGTACCAGCGCGGGTCGGGACGAAAGCGCACTTCGAGCAGCAGGTCGCCCGCGGTTCCTTGGCCCAGGCCCGGGCTGCCGTGGCCGGCAAGGCGTATCAATTGGCCTTCCTTGACGCCCTTGGGAATGGTGACCTGCAGCTCGCGGGTCTTTTCCACGGCCTGGCCCTGGGCATCGAGCGCGGCGCTGCGCACCTGCAGCGAGCGCTGCGTGCCGCGGTAGCTGTCTTCCAGGTCCAGCTCGATCACCGCATGGTGGTCGCGTCCCTTGCGGTCGGGCGGCGTCTGGCCGCGCGCATGGGTCTGCCGGGCATAGGCGCTGCGGCCGAACAACTGGTCGAAGAAGTCGCTGTAGGCCTCGCTGTCCGCGCCGCCGTTGGCGTGAAACGCATGCTCCTCGTCCCAGTGCGGCGGCGGACTGAAGCCGCCGTGGCCGCCAAAGCCCGGCGGGGGCTCGGCGCCGAGCTGGTCATAGGCCGCGCGTTTCTCGGGATCGGACAGCACGGTGTTGGCTTCGTTGATCTCGGCCATGCGGGCGGCGGACTCGGGATCCTTGCTCAGGTCGGGGTGGTGCTTGCGCGCCAGGCGCCGGTAGGCTTTCTTGATGTCCTGCGCGCTGGCGCCAGGGTCGACACCGAGGATCTTGTAGTAGTCCTTGTAATCCATTCAGGGGGTTCTCCGCGACGGTTCAGGCTAAAGCAAAGGGGCGCTGTGGCGTTCCTGCGGAACCCACAGCAGCTGTTCGGTGTTGACGCCCGCGGCACGCGCCTGCTGCAGCACGTGGCTGCGGTCCTCGGGGCGCAGGTTGGGGGTGCGCGACAGCACCCAGGCACGCTCGGTGCTTGCACCCAGCACCAGCGCCCAGCGGTAGTCGCTGCCCAGCGCCACCACGTGATAGTCACTGGAGTATGCGCCATGCGGCGCAATCTTCAGCGCGCCCTGATGAGGCGCGCCCGCGGGCAGGGCCAGGCTTTCGCGCTTGGTCCACTGCCTGCGTTGCGGGTCGAGGCCGCGCTGCACCATGGAAAGCGAGCCGTCGGCGTTGCTGCGGTAGTAGACGCCGGTCTGTATCAGGCCTTGCTCGGCGGGATGATCGATGCGCGCCAAAACGAACCACTGCCCGGCATAGCGCGCGGCGTCGAAGTTCTGGATCACCGCGATGTCGCGCGGGGCGGGATGCGTGTGGGCGCTCAGCCCGCAGGCAAACACCAGGCCGCACAGAAACATGGCAAACAACCAGTGGCGCGGCGGATGGCCGGTTTGAAGAAAGCCTGCAGACATCATCGACTCCCGAAAGGCCGCCGCAGCCAGGCTGCGCATGCCGTTGTTGAGGGGGTGGACCCAATGTAGCAGAGCTGCTGGCCCCGGTTGTAGGCGAGGGCTGGCACGGACTGTCGGCTGGGAAGGAGGGGGCCGGCGTGCCTCTGGTTGTCCCTCTACCCGGTCGCCAGGCGAAGCCGTAGATTCGGAAGTCTCTCAGCACGACAGGCGAGCGTTTCATGGCAGGTTTGAAGTGGGCGGGTGGAAGTGGCGGTCGCAGCAGATCTTTGGGTACTTGCCGTGCGCTGCTGATGGCGGCGCTGACAGGCGTGCTGGCGCTGGGCGCGCAGGCGCAGGACCAGGCATCCGAGGGGGCGCCGATCGATTCGATGGCCTGGCGCGTCAAGGCCTGCAGTGCCTGTCATGGCGACCAGGGGCGGGCCAGCCCCGAAGGCTATTTCCCGCGGCTTGCGGGCAAGCCGGCCGACTACCTGTTCCGGCAGATGCTCAATTTTCGCGACGGCCGGCGCAGCCACACGCAGATGTCCTATCTGCTGGCCAATCTGACCGATGACTATCTGCGCGAGATGGCCGGCTATTTTGCGCGGCGCGAAGTGCCGTATCCGGCGCCGCTCAGGCCCCAGGCGGCGCCCCAGGTGCTGGCCCAGGGCCAGGCGCTGGTCATGCAGGGCGACGCGGCGCGCGGCCTGCCCGCATGTGTTGCCTGCCACGGCGCGGCAATGACCGGTGTGCTGCCCGCGGTTCCGGGCCTGCTGGGCCTGTCGCGCGACTATGTCAACAGCCAGCTGGGCGCCTGGCAGACCGGGCAAAGGCATGCCCAAGCACCCGACTGCATGGCGGCCATTGCGCGCAAGCTCTCGGTGCAGGAAGTGGCGTCAGTCTCTGCCTGGCTGGCCGCACAGGCCGTGCCCCAGGGCGGCCAGCCGCTGGCGCAATTGCCCCGGCCCGCGCCCATGGCCTGCGCCGGAATGGATGCCGACAACACTGCACGCCAGGAGGGCCGGTAATGCGTAAATCATCAACGCGCTGGCTGCTGGCGCTGGCTGGATTGCTGCTGGCGGTCGTGGCCGGCGTGGCCTGGCTCAACCTGCGCGGCGAAGCTTCGGCGCCGCAATTGTTCCGCGAACCAGGAGCGGTCATCACGCCGGCGTCGATCGCTACGCTGGAAAAAGGCGCCTATCTTGCGCGCGCGGGCAATTGCATGGGCTGTCACACCGCGCAGGGAGGCGCGGAATATGCGGGCGGGCGGGCCATAGAAACGCCGTTTGGGGTGATCCATGCGCCCAACCTGACACCGGACCCCGAAACCGGCCTGGGCCGCTGGACGCCCGATGCGTTCTGGCGCGCGCTGCACCACGGCCGCTCGCAGGACGGCCGCCTGCTGTATCCGGCCTTTCCCTATCCCCAATACACGCGCGTGCTGCGCGAGGACGCCGACGCGCTGTTTGCCTATCTGCAAAGCCTGGCGCCGGTCCAGGCGCCGGCCAAGGCGCATCAGCTGTCGTTCCCGTTCAATACCCAGGCGGCGCTGGCCGTCTGGCGCGCGCTGTATTTCCGCGCCGAAGAGTGGCAGCCCAAGGCGGATGCGCCCGCCGAGTGGAACCGCGGCGCCTACCTGGTGCAGGGCCTGGGCCATTGCGCGGCCTGCCACTCGGCGCGAAACAGCTGGGGTGCATCGGTAGAAGAGGGCAAGCTGCGCGGCGGCATGATGGCGCTGCAGGACTGGTACGCACCGGCGCTGGGCGGCGCTCTGGGCACGCAGCAGGACCTGGTGCATCTGCTGCAGACCGGGGTGTCGGCCAGCGCTTCGGCCAGCGGGCCCATGGCCGAGGTGGTGTTTCGCAGCACCCAATATCTTTCGACCGCCGACCTGCAGGCCATGGCGGCCTACCTGCAGACGCTGCCCGCGGCCCAGGCGACGACCACGCCGGTCGCCAAGGCCAGTGATGCCCTGCTGGGCGCCAAGGTCTACACCCAGCATTGCGCGCAATGCCATGGCGAACAGGGCGAAGGCCGGCCCGGCGCCTTCATCGCGCTGGCCGGCAACCGCGCGGTGAACCTGGCCGATGGCAGCAACGTGGTGCGCATGGTGCTGCAGGGTGGCTACCCGCCGGCCACGGCCGGCAATCCACGTCCGCATGGAATGCCCCCGTTTTCCCATCAACTGAGCGACACCCAGATAGCTGCCGTGTCTTCGTTTGTCCGACAATCCTGGGGGAACATGGCGCCAGCAGTTGGTACCATCGAGGTTTATCGGGCCCGCGAGAAGCGCGCGCCTTGAAGGAGTGGGAATGGAGCGTGAGCGGCCCCTGCAGGGCAAGCAATGGCTGGTGGTCTGCCTGTGCGCCGAATGGTGCGGTGTATGCAAGGAATATCGCCAGGGGTTCGAGGACCTCGCGGCAAGTTACCCGCAAGCGCGTTTTGTCTGGCTCGACATCGAGGACGAGGAAGATGTCACTGGCGATCTCGATATAGAAACCTTTCCCTGCCTCTTGATTTCCGACCAACAGCACGCACGTTTTCTGGGGCCGCTGCTGCCCCAGTTGCCGGTTCTGTCCCGACTTCTGGTATCGTTGCAGCGCACCGGGCCGGCGCCCGTGGCAGTATCGGCGCAGGCGCAAGCCTTGCGCGATCGCATTCTTGCGGCAGGCCTGGCCTGAGCTTTGGCGGGCTGTTGCGCAGACAGCGTTTGGGTGCCGTTTGCGAGCCCTGACAACGGTTTGCGGGTACAATATAGGACTCACGACCAAACGGGCGGGTACATACCGCCCGTTTTTTTTGGTCGGTTGCATTTGGAGCTCGAAGCTGTCGGATGGGTTTTCCGGGGGTTATCGGGTTTTTTGTATTTGCAGAGATGGAATTGAATACACGTGGCACTACAGCAAATCGTTGAACAAACAGTCGCAGGCCTGGGTTATGACTTGGTGGAGATCGAGCGCTCCGCAGGAGGACTGCTGCGCGTCACCATCGATTTGCCCTGGGCGGCGCCCACACCGGAAACGCAGGCATTGCCGGAGCAGTACATCACGGTCGAAGACTGTGAAAAAGTCACGCGCCAGCTGCAGTTCGCGCTCGAGGTGGACGGTGCGGAATATTCGCGCCTGGAAGTCTCGTCGCCGGGCATAGACCGGCCCTTGCGCCACGAACAGGATTTTGTGCGCTTCGAAGGTGAAGTGATTGATCTGACGCTCAAGGAGCCCATCGGCACCGCGGCGGCAGGCCAGGTCAGCGCCAATCGCAAGAAATTCCGGGGCACGCTAGAGCGCAGCGAGACCGGTGGCTGGCAAATCGTCTGGAGCGATGAACCGGCAGTCAAGCCGGGTCAGCGCGTGAGCAAGAAACGCGTGCCCGCGCCTTTGCAGGCATTGGGATTCGCACTCGATGAGCTGCGCGAGGCCCGCCTTGCGCCGCTGGTGGATTTCAAGGGCAGGGCGAATAAAGCCGCTTCCTGAGCGGTGCCGCTGCAGGTCAAATAGTACGGGGCTAAGTGGATGCGCCAGGGTGGTGCCCCCTCGGAGTGAATGAAATAGGAGAGTCATCGCATGAATCGCGAATTGTTGATGTTGGTAGAGGCCATTTCGCGCGAGAAGAACGTCGAGCGCGATGTGGTCTTTGGTGCCGTGGAATTGGCGCTGGCCCAGGCCACGAAGAAGCTGTACCAGGGCGAAGTGGATATCCGCGTGGCCATCGACCGTGATAGCGGTGATTACGACACCTTCCGTCGCTGGCTGGTCGTGCCCGATGACGCCGGTCTGCAGAACCCCGAAGCCGAAGAAATGCTCATGGACGCGCAAGACCGCGTTGCGGACATCGAAGTCGGCGAACACATTGAAGAAGAAGTCGATTCGGTGCCCATCGGCCGTATCGGTGCCATGGCTGCCAAGCAGGTGATCCTGCAGAAGATCCGTGACGCCGAGCGCGAGATGCTGCTCAACGACTTCATGGCGCGCGGCGAAAAGATCTTCACCGGCACCGTCAAGCGCATGGACAAGGGCGACATCATCGTTGAAGGCGGACGCGTCGAAGGACGCCTGCGCCGCAGCGAAATGATCCCCAAGGAAAACCTGCGCAACGGCGACCGCGTGCGCGCCATGATCATGGAAGTCGACCTGACGCTGCGCGGCGCTCCCATCATCCTGTCGCGTTCGGCGCCTGAATTCATGGTGGAGCTGTTCCGCAATGAAGTGCCCGAAATCGAACAGGGCCTGCTGGAAATCAAGAGCTGCGCACGCGATCCCGGAAGCCGTGCGAAAATCGCCGTGATTTCGCACGACAAGCGCGTGGACCCCATCGGGACCTGCGTCGGTGTGCGTGGCACGCGCGTCAATGCCGTCACCAACGAGTTGGCCGGCGAGCGCGTGGACATCGTGCTGTGGTCGGAAGACCCGGCGCAGTTCGTGATCGGTGCACTGGCACCCGCGAACGTGTCGTCCATCGTGGTCGACGAAGAAAAACATGCCATGGACGTGGTGGTTGACGAGGAAAACCTCGCCATCGCCATCGGCCGTGGCGGCCAGAACGTACGTCTGGCCTCCGACCTCACCGGTTGGAAAATCAACATCATGGACGCAGCCGAGTCTGCGCAAAAACAGGCCGACGAGACGGACACCGCACGTCGCCTGTTCATGGAAAACCTGGATGTCGACGAGGAAATCGCCGACATCCTGATCGAAGAAGGTTTCGCCAGCCTGGAAGAAGTGGCCTATGTGCCGCTGCAGGAAATGCTGGAGATCGAAAGCTTCGACGAAGACACCGTGAACGAGCTGCGGGCGCGAGCCAAGGACGCTTTGCTCACGATGGAAATCGCACGCGAGGAAAATGTCGACACGGTTTCGCAGGATCTGCGCGACCTCGAGGGGTTGACGCCTGAGCTGGTGGCCAAACTGGCCGACGGTGGCGTGCATACGCGGGATGACTTGGCCGATTTGGCCATTGACGAACTGACCGAACTGACCGGGCAGTCTGCCGACGAAGCGAAAGCTTTGATCATGAAGGCACGTGAACACTGGTTCACCGGGCAAGAGTAAGGTCAGGGAGGAACGAACCGAATATGTCGAGTAACACTGTTGCTGAGTTTGCTGCTGAACTCAAAAAAACACCCGAAACCTTGTTGCAACAACTGAGCTTTGCTGGTGTTGCCAAGGCCTCGGCTTCCGATGCGTTGACCGAGTCCGATAAACAGAAATTGCTCTCGCACCTGCAGGCCAGTCATGGCACAGGCGGAGCTGACCGCAAGAAAATCACATTGACGAAAAAGTCGACGAGCGAAATCAAGCAGGCTGATGCCACTGGCCGGGCCCGCACCATTCAAGTGGAAGTGCGCAAGAAGCGCACCTTCATCAAGCGTGACGAAAGCGGCGAAGCCGGTTCCGAAGGCGAAGCACAGGTCAGCGAAGAGCAGGCCGGCACTGAACGCGAATCCGATGAACTGGTGCGGCGTGAAGAGGCAGCTCGCCATCAGGTGGAGCTGATTAGCCAGCAGGAGGAAGAACTGGTGGAAAAACGCCGTGAGCGCGAAGAGCGCGAACGCCGGGAGCGTGAAGCCGAGGAGCGGGCTGTAGCCTACGCTGCTCAGGAAGCCGCAAAGATTGCCCAGGCGACCGCGCAAAAGGCTGAAGCCTCGCGCGAATACAAGGCCGAAACGGCTGCTCGCAACGCGGCCCAGACCGCTGCGCGCGAAAAGGCCGAGGAAGAGTCGCGTTCGCGCGCTGCTGAAGAAGCAGCCCGGGCGAAGGATCTCGACGAACGCCGTCGCAAGGCCCAGGCCGAAGCCGAAGCCATTCGCGCCATGATGGCAGCGCCCAAGCGCGTGCTCGTGGCCAAGAAGCCCGAAGAGCCGGTCAAGCCGGCAGTCGTGGCCAAGCCTGCGGGCGACGCCAAGAAGGGCACGCTGCACAAGCCTGCCACCGGCTCGACCA
>JBBKVU010000313.1:0-2741 GCA_037968595.1 Comamonas sp. | reverse complement strand
GCGCTCAATCAGGGCCTCGCGCTCCAGGCCGTCAAGCAGACCCGTGACGGTGGCGCGCGTCACGCCGGCCTGCTCGGCCAGCTGATGCGGCGCCAGCCCATCGCCGGTACCCGCCGCATCCAGCAGGAACAGCAGCACAAAACGCCCTTCGGACAAGCCATGTACGGCCAGCAGACGCGCGCAGTCGCGATCGATGGCCGCGGCCAGCGACAGCGTCTCGAAGCACAGCCGGATGCGGTCCTGGCCGGGCAGAGCACGGCGCGCGGCTTCGGTCAGCAAGGCCTGGTACTTTTGTTCAAGTGTGTTCATGTCGCCATACTATATGGCACCAAACCAAATGCGCAAATGACAGGCAAAAAAAATACCCCAGAGCCAATGCCGTGGAGTATTTTGTCCCGGAGCCCCTGCCTTGACGGCAGTCTCCGTGCGCATGCGTGGCCTCAGGGCCGACCGCCGCGCAAGCTCATCTGATATTACTGGTTGGCGAGACCGACATGGGCTTCGCGGTAGTCAGCGATGAAAGTGATCAGAGTGTTGATGGCTTGACGCATGGTGTGCTTTCTATGAGATGCACTCAAACAACCGGTGGCTAGCATCCCCAACACCACCGGAGCGGGATACCTAAGTAGTAACCCGTAGCCCCTAGTATAAACCCTGTACGCGTTTTTACGCACGCTGTGCCACAAAACAACATGCTAGGCATGTGGGCTTGTCACAACAGCATAAAAAACGGGAGCCAAGGCTCCCGTTGTCATGTGCGCCAATGGGCTGCCGGAGTTCAACCTTCGGCAGTGAATCCCACGCGCTGGACGATGGGGCCCCACTTCGCGACTTCCGACTTGACCAGCGCCGCCAGCTCCGCCGGCGAGGACGACATGGCTTCGAGGCCGAAGACCGCGAGGCTGTCGACCACTTCCTTGGAAGCCAGCGCGGTGCGCATATGGCCGTTGAGGCGCTGCACCAGCTCGGGCGCGGCCTTGGCCGGCAGGAAGAAGGCAAACCATTCGCTGTGCGCCATGTCGGCATAGCCCTGTTCGACCAGCGTCGGCACCTGGGGCGCAAACCGGCTGCGGCGCTGGCCGCTGCCCCCCAGGATGCGGATCTTTCCGCTGGGCAGATGCTGCAGCATGTCGCCCACGGGGCCGCACACGGCAGAGACATTGCCGCCGAGCATGTCGAGCAGCGCCGGCTGGGTGCCGCGGTAGCCTGCATGCTTGAGGTCCACACCGCCATGCTGGCCCAGCAGCGCGCCAATGAAGTGCGGGGTCGATCCCGGCGCGGGCGAGCCGAAGTTCGCGCCCAGCGGATTGGCCTTGGCCCAGGCCAGGAACTCGCGCACATTGGTCACCTGGGCCGGCACGGCCGGGCCGACCGCAAAGCCGAAGTCAAACACGCAGCCCAGCGTCACCGGCGAGAGATCGGTCACCGGGTTATAGGCCAGCTTCTTGTAGATATGCGGATAGATGGACAGCATCGACGTGGGCGTCTGCAGCATGGTCATGCCGTCGGCCGGCCGGCCCTTGACGTAGTTGATCGCGATCTGGCCGCCCGCGCCCGTGCGGTTCTCCACCACCGCGATCTTCGCGTAGCCCGGCGCCAGCTGGGTGCCCACGCGCCGGCAGATGGCGTCCGAGGTGCCACCCGCGGCAAAGCCCGTGATGATGTTGAGGCTCTCGAGCGCTGCCTGGGCATGGGCCTGCATTCCCAAGCTGGCCAACAGGGCACCCGCGCCGCCCGCGCCCGCAGCGCCCAGCCATTCACGTCGATTCAGAGTCATTGATTGCTTTCTTGATATTGATGGAAGACGCGCAAGGCCGCTCTCTTGTTCAGCCTTCGTCACGCAGCCATGTGACCGCGCCCGAGTGCGTGACCGCGCCCTGGTGGGCCGGTCGCACCGTCAGCGCGTATTTTTCCAGCAAGCCGCCCCAACGCACTCCCGTGTTTACGCGAGCATCGGCCCGCTCGCGCAGGCGCTGCGCCAGTTCGTCCGCAGACAAGGCCACGCTGATGGCGCGCGCCTGGGGGCGCGCATCGATGCTCACCAGATCGCCGTCGCGCAGCGCAGCAATCGGCCCGTTGTCGGCGGCTTCCGGGCCGGCATAGCCTATGCACAGACCGCGCGTCGCGCCCGAGAAACGCCCGTCGGTCAGCAGCGCGACCTTGTCGCCCATGCCCTGGCCGTAAAGCAAGGCGGTGATGCCCAGCATCTCGCGCATGCCAGGGCTGCCCTTGGGCCCTTCGTTGCGGATCACGATCACGTCGCCCGCGGCATAGCGCATGGCCTGCACCGCGGCCTGGGCCGCTTCCTCCGACTCGAACACCCGCGCCGGACCGCTGTGCACCAGCGTCTTCAGGCCGGCGGTCTTGAGCAGCGCGCCGTCGGGACACAGATTGCCCTTGAGCACGGCCAGACCGCCGTCACGCGAGATCGGGTTGTCGATGGCGCGCACCACCTGGCCGTCGGGCGCCAGGGCCGAGGCCAGTTCCTCGGCCAGCGTGCGGCCGGTGAAGGTGAGCACGTCGCCATGCAGCAGTCCCTGGTCGAGCAGGCTGCGCAGGATCACGCCCGCGCCGCCGATGTAATGCACGTCGCGCGCGAGATAGCGCCCGCCGGGCCGCAGGTCGGCAATCAGCGGCGTGCGCGCGAAGACTTCGGCCACATCGTCGAGGTGAAAGCGTATGCCGGCCTCGTGCGCGATCGCCGGCAGATGCAGCGCGCCGTCTGGGCCAGCGCCGAGGGC
>JBBKVU010000312.1:0-10251 GCA_037968595.1 Comamonas sp. | reverse complement strand
TCGCCGCCGGCCGCACAGCCCTCGCCCAGCGCTGGCTTGGCCAATTTTTTATACTGGGGGGCTTTGCCTGAGACCGGCCCTGTCGCGCGCGCACCGGACGATCAGGCCCGGGGACCTTTGCACGCCTTGCGCCCTATGCGCCCTATGGGCCCATTTCGCGCCCCATTTCCGCGTCCCCTTTCCGCGTCCCATTTTTCCGCGCCCTGCCCCGCCCGACCGCCTCACATGACCACTGAAACGCCCGCACCGCTGCGCATCCTCTCCGTCATCCCGCCGATGACGCAGCTCAACACGCCCTACCCGTCGACGGCCTATCTCACGGGCTTTCTGCGCTCGCGCGGCATGCCCGCGGTGCAGGAAGATCTGGCGCTGGCGCTGGTGCTGCGCCTGCTGTCGCCGTCCGGCCTGCAGCAGGTCATCGATCTGATCGAAGCCCAGCACGCGGAAAACCCCAATCGGCCGTTCAGCCCGGCCGTGCAGTCCTTCATGGGCCAGCGCGACCGCTACCTGGCGACGATTGCGCGGGTGATCACCTTCCTGCAGGGCCGCGACAGCACGCTGTCGCACCGCATCGTGAGCCGCCAGTACCTGCCCGAGGGCCCGCGCTTTGACGCGCTTGAAGGCTATATCGACGATGGCAGCGGCGATCCGCTGGGCTGGGCATTCGGCGCGCTGGGCCAACAGGACCGCGCCAAGCACCTGGCAACGCTGTATCTCAACGATGTTGCCGATGTGCTGCGCGACGCCGCCGACGAGCGCTTTGAATTCGTGCGCTACGCCGAATCGCTGGCCGGCAGCCAGGCGAGCTTCGAGCCGCTGGCCCAGGCGCTGGCCGCGCCGCAGACTCTGGTTGACGAAGCACTGCACCAGCTGACGCTGGAGATGCTCGAACGCCACCAGCCGGAAGTGGTGCTGCTGTCGGTACCGTTTCCGGGTTCGGTCTACGCCGCCTTTCGCATTGCCCAGACCATCAAGGCGCAGGCGCCGCAGACCAAGCTGGTCCTGGGCGGCGGCTTCGTCAACACCGAGCTGCGCGAACTCACCGAGCCGCGCGTGTTCGACTACTTCGACTTCGTCACGCTTGACGCCGGCGAGCGCCCGCTGCTGGCGCTGCTCGAGCACCTGCAGGGCCAGCGCGGCGCCTCGCGCCTGGTGCGCACCTACCAGCGCGACGCCGAAGGCGTGGTGCGCTACACCAACATGATGGAAGCCGACGTGGCGTTTGCCGAAGTCGGCACGCCCACCTGGGACGGTCTGCCGCTGCACCACTACCTGTCGCTGCTCGACATGCTCAACCCCATGCACCGCCTGTGGAGCGACGGGCGCTGGAACAAGCTCACGGTCGCGCACGGCTGCTACTGGAAGAAGTGCAGCTTCTGCGACGTGAGCCTCGACTACATCGGCCGCTACGAAGGCGCGAGCGCCAGCGTGCTGGCCGACCGCATCGAGGCCATCGTTGCCGAGACCGGCCAGACGGGCTTTCACTTTGTCGACGAGGCCGCGCCGCCCAAGGCGCTCAAGACCCTGGCCCAGGAGCTGCTCGACCGCGGCGCCGACATCAGCTGGTGGGGCAACATCCGCTTCGAGAAGACCTTCAGCCCCGAACTGTGCAACCTGCTGGCCGACAGCGGCTGCATTGCCGTTTCAGGCGGGCTGGAAGTCGCCTCCGACCGGCTGCTGGCGCTGATGAAGAAAGGCGTGTCGGTGGACCAGGTGGCGCGCGTCACCAAGGCGTTTTCCGAGGCCGGCATCCTGGTCCATGCCTACCTGATGTACGGCTTTCCGACGCAGACCGTGCAGGACACCGTCGACGCGCTTGAATACGTGCGCCAGCTGTTCGAGCATGGCTGCATACAGAGCGGCTTCTTTCACCGCTTCAGCTGCACCGTGCATTCGCCCGTGGGCCTGAACCCCGAGGAATACGGCATCACGCTCACGCCCATGCCCGCGGTGCAGTTCGCCAAGAACGACATCGGCTTTCACGACCCCAGCGGCGTGGACCACGACGCGCTCGGCGCGGTGCTCAAGAAAGCCATCTACAACTACATGCACGGCATAGGCGTCGAGGAGGACGTGCGCACCTGGTTCCCGTTCAAGGTGCCCAAGACCACCGTGCCGCGCAACAAGATCGAGAAAGCGCTGCGCTTCAAGGGATAGGCGTTCCCGGCACGGGCGCGGGCGCGGGCGCGGGCACGGAGTCCTCGGCTGCCGGGGCGCTGGACACCGCTGCCGCCTGCCATGCCGCGGGCAGCAACGGATCTATCCACTGCATGCGCCAGGCCAGCACGCCGATCGACAGCGCCAGCAGCCCGGCCACGCCCCACCAGATCCAGGCGCTGGAATCGGCATAGGGGTCATGCATCAGCCGCGACGCCTGCACCGGCACCTTGCCGGTCTGCGACAGCGAGCGACCCAACCGCAGGTTGATCTTCATGCGTCCGTTGATGGCCCAGCCGCTGGCATCGAGAATCGGCCCGAGGCTGCGCTGGCGCAGCTTGAGCCAGGCAATCAGCATGCTCGGCCCCGAAATCGCGATCACCATGCCCAGCAGCGCGATGGGAATCCACGGTCCCAGCTCGATGAACTTGCCGAAGATGCCCACCGCCACGGCGCTCAGGCTGCCCAGCGCCACGCCTATTGCGGCGACGGTGCCGACATCGGTCTTGCGCAGTCCGGGTGCCAGCGCGGGCGGCGCCGTCGGGGTGTTGACCAGCGTCTGCGCCTGGCTTGCCAGCCCGGCGGTCACGCCCGACTCCTGGGCCGCGGCGCGCTTGGCCACCTGCTCCTCGATCATGCGCAGGAACTTCTTGTAGGGCGCCGAAAACGCCTGACCAATGCTGGTCGGGTTCTCGATGATGCGGCTGATGGTCGCGTCCCAGTCATTGCCGTCGCGGTCGTAGAACAGCCCGTTGCGCCCGACCAGCAGGAAATCGACGTCGCCCGCGGTGAAGGCCGCGACGATGCTGCGCTTGACGCCATTGCGCCGGCAATCGCAGTAGGCCAGATAGACCTTGGCCAGGCCAGCCAGCTTGGCGTGGGCCGCGGCATCGGCCACGTCCACGGTGAGCTCGCAGCTGCGCCCGTCGAGATACAGCGTACCCGCCTGGAAGGCCGCGCCTTCGCGGCGGTAGAAATCGGCGAAATTGACGAAATTGTTCAGCAGCTTGAGCAGATCGCGCTGGAAGCGGATCAGCTTTTCCAGCTGCACCGCATGCTGGTTGTGCGCTCTTTCCTCTTCGTCGCGCGCAATCAGCTCCTGCAGCCGCGCTTCCAGGCCCCCGGCAAGCAGCGCCTGGGCTTCGGCCGGCGGCATGTCGCCCAGCACCGAGTCGGGATAGGCGGCCAGCCAGGCCTGGCAAGGCGCGAGCTGGGCCTGCAGCGCCTGCCATTGGGCCGCGCTCAGCGACTGCCGCTGCTCGCCCAGCAAAGGCTGGACCACATGCAGGCGAAAGGCCTGCATCGCATCGCTCCAGGCCGGGTTGAGGTTGTGCACCAGCGGCAACTCGCCGCCCGCGACAATCGGCGCCAGCGGCAACGCGGCAATCGATTCGCTGCCGCTGCTCAGCAGGTCCTGGCCCAGCGCGGCATAGCCGTCGGCACTCGGGCTCAGCGGCACCAGCGCCGTGGCATCAAAGGCCGCCAGCCGCGTGCGCGCAAAGAAATCCTCGATTTTCGCCTCGACCGCATTGAGCGCCTGGGCCGCGGCCATCGCCTGCGCGCGCTGCGTCAGCACGCAGGCATGGTCCAGCGCCTGATCGTGCCAGGCCTGGATGGCGCGCACGTCGGCAAAGAAGGCATCGAGCGCGGCGCGCGCCATGCCCGGCTGGCCGTCAGCACCCTCGGCGCTGCCATGCAGCGCCATGATGCGCTCCACCAGTTCGACCACCTCGGGCGCCTGCGACAAGGTCTTGGGATTGATCAGCCCGTCGCCGTTGAAAGGCATGGCATTGAGCGCGGCCAGGCGCTTTTGCACTTCGGCCAGCGTGAGTCCGTCCTCGCCTTCGCGCTCGGCCCAACCCAATATGCGCTCGGCTTCGGCGCGCAGTGCCGCGCCTTCGGGCGTGTCGGTACGCAGGCTCTGCAGCTGCAGCACATCGCTGCCGCTGGTCAGCACTTCCGGGTCCTTGAGTTGCGCCACCGCCCATTCACAGGCCGCCACCAGCTCGGGCGCGCGTATGCGGCCGTCCTTGTCGTGGTCTATCAGGTCGAGCGTGGCGCTGTCGAACTCTATGCCGCGCGTCGGGCAGGCCAAGGCCACCCACAGCGTCTGGTCGAGCTCGCCAATGTGAGCGATGTCTTCTCCGGTACGAATGGCCACCTGGTCCACCCCCCCGGCTCGGAAAAACTGCCATGCGTGCTTGTGCATCCAACTCCCTGTTTGCGGGCCACGCCCGTTTCATCCAGTGGCCGATTCCAGGCCCGCTACCGGCCGCGGCCACGGCACCTGACCGGACAGTGTAAAAGTCCTACAAATGATCGATGCATTGCCAGGAAATTGACCATTTCCAAACACCATTGCCTGCCTGCAGAGCAAATTCTGTGCTTGCCAGCTTTCAAGGCCTGGGTTTCCCCTAGGTTTGCTTTGCAATTTAAATACCAGAATCAGCACAATATTTACAGAAGACGCTCCACCATGCCTTCCGAGACACCTGCTGGATCCCGCGCTCCCCAGGAAAAGCGCTACCTCCAGCTTGCGGGCTTGTTTCGCAACAAGATCGTCACCGGGCAATGGGCCGTGGGCAGCTCGATTCCCACCGTGGAGCAACTCGAGGCCCTGCACAGCGCCTCGCGCACCACTGTGCGCATGGCGCTGGGCAACCTGGTCAGCGAAGGCCTGCTCAAGACGCGCAAGCGCGGCGGCACCCAGGTCATGGCCACGCCCCAGCGCCCACCCTCGTTTCTGCTGCCTTCGACCTGGAAGGACCTGGTGGTGTTTCACAGCAACACCGGTTACCGCCTGCTGGCCAGCGAAGCCAACTGCAGACCCGTGATTCCCGCGGGACTGACCAGTGTCAAGGGCGAGCTGGCCCCGGCCTACCAGCGCCTGTTGGGTCTGCACTGCTGCGGCGACCAGCCGTTCTGCCTGAGCCAGATGTATGTCGAGCAAGGCCTCTATGAGCGGATTGCGCCGCAACTGCAGCAGCTGTCCGTCGTGGAGGCGCTGACCCGCGGGCCGCGGCCCTTGAGCGCGGCGCGCCAGCGCCTGAGCATTGCGCCGGCCGATGAACTGATACAGACCCATCTGGGCGTGCCGCTGGGCACGCCGCTGCTGCAGACGCTGCGCTGGGCCGAAGGCCGCAAGGGCCAGATCGTTCACTGGGCACAGCTGAGCTTTCTCAGCGAATACGCGCACATTGAAATGGACCTGCTTGCCTAGGCTGGGCAATGTAGGAGCACAAGCTGTTTACGGTCTGTGACGTTACTTGCCTGGGCTTTAAGCTAAGGTGCTCACAACGTATCACTTTGTCAGGAATTCCCATGCCACTGCGCACCGCCTCCCTCTCCGTTTCCGCCATCGCGCTGACCCTGCTTGCCGGCTGCAGCAGCATGGATGCTCCCTGGAGCAGCGGCCGCGGCAAACCCGTGCCGGCGCCCGCGCCCCAGCAGATCTGCAATGCGCAGCCCGCCCAGGCCTTTGTCGGCCGCACCAATACCTCGCAGAACCTCGAACAGGCGCGCCAGCGCTCGGGCGCTGCCATGGCGCGCGTGCTGCATCCGGGCCAAGTAACGACGCGCGAATTCAATGCCGAGCGCTTGAATCTTGAAGTCGACGCCACGGGCCGCATCCTGGCGGTGCGCTGCGGCTGATCCCGGCGCACTTGCCTCGAGCCCAGGCCGTTCATGGTTCGACGGGGCGCCTGGCCAAGCCCAGCGCGAACGAATGAAAAGGACAGCGCGCCTCTCCTACCGTTCGCCCTGAGCCTGTCGAAGGGTGAACGCCCCGCCCGCGCACCGCTCAATCCGCCAAAAACAGCTCCTGCAGATCGCTGAGAAAATCAAATCCCAGCTCCGTGGGCGTCACGCGACCCGCGCTGCGCGTGATCAGGCCCTTGCGCTCGGCAGTTTCCAGCCCCTTGGCAATGGAGCTCAGCGGCAGGCCGGTGCGTTCCATGTAGTGCTGCAGCGTGAAGCCTTCGCGCAGGCGCAGCGCGTTGAGCATGTACTCGAACGGCAGCTCGGCGCGGCGCACTTCGTTGTCCTGGGCCAGCGCATGGCCGGCCAGCGCCTGCTCCATGTAGCGCGCGGGGTCGCGAAAGCGCACCTGGCGCACCACGCGGTGGGCAAAGCTCAGCTTGCTGTGCGCGCCCGCACCTATGCCCAGGTAGTCGCCGAACTGCCAGTAGTTGGTGTTGTGAAAACACGCATGGCCGGGCTGCGCATAGGCCGAAATCTCGTAGCGCTGCATGCCCGTGCGCGCCGTCGTCTCGCTGATGCGATCGAGCATCGCATAGGCGGTGTCGTCCTCGGGAATGGCCGGCGGGAACTTGGCGAAATAGGTGTTGGGCTCTATCGTCAGATGGTAGATCGAGATATGCGGCGGCTTGAATGACAGGGCCGTGCGCAGGTCGCGGTCCAGGTCTTCCAGCGTCTGCCCGGGCAAGGCATACATGATGTCGAGATTGAAGGTCTCGAAGGCTTCGGCGGCCTCGGCCACGGCGGCGCGCGCCTGGTCGCCGTCATGCACGCGCCCGAGCGCCTGCAGGAAACGGTCATCGAAGCTCTGCACGCCTATCGACAGCCGCGTCACGCCGGCGGCGCGGTAGGCGCGAAAGCGGTCCTTCTCGAAGGTTCCGGGGTTGGCCTCGAGCGTGATTTCGCAATCGGGCTCCATGCGCACGCGCGCGCGCACCGCCGCGATCAGCCGGTCTATGGCCGCAGGCGAGAACAGGCTGGGCGTGCCCCCGCCCATGAAGATGCTGTGCACCGTGCGGCCCCAGATCAGCGGCAGCGCCGCCTCGAGATCGGCAATCAGCGCATCGACATAGCGCTCTTCGGGCAGGCCCGTGCGGGCATCGCCGTTGCGCCATTCATGCGAGTTGAAATCGCAGTACGGGCACTTCTTGAGGCACCAGGGCAGATGGATGTACAGCGACAGCGGCGGCAGGCTGCCCAGCTGCAGCGTGCCCGGGCGCATGTAGTGCTGGATGTCGTGCTGCACGGCCGGCCCGCTGTCGGCCGCAGGCCCCGAGGCCACGGGTTCGATGGGAATCATCATCACATCCAGCGTTCGCGCACCAGCGCCAGCATCTGCTTGGTTGCCTGGCCGCGGTGGCTGTGCGCATGCTTGAGCGCCGGGTCCATCTCGGCAAAAGTCAGGCCCAGTTCGGGCATGAACAGCACCGGATCGAAGCCAAAGCCGTTGACGCCGCGCGGCTCGGTGGCAATCAGCGCCTGCACCCGGCCAACGGCAATCAGCGGCTCGGGATCGCGTGCGCCGCGCACGCCGACCAGCGTGCTGACCATGGCCGCGCGGCGGTTGTCCACGCCCTGCAGCTGCTCGAGCAGCGCGCGCACATTGTTGGCATCGCTTTTCTCGTAGCCGAACTGGGTGCAGTAGTAGGCGGTATCGACTCCCGGCAGTCCGCCGAAGTGATCGACGCACATGCCGGCATCGTCGGCAATCGCCGGCAGGCCCGTGCGCTCTGCCGCAAAGCGCGCCTTGCTCAGCGCGTTCTCGACAAAGGTGCAATGCGGCTCGGGCGCCTCGCCGTCAAACAGGTCGCCCTGGCAGACGAGTTCCACGCCCAGCGGGGCGAACATGGCTTGCAGCTCGGCGAGCTTGCCGCGGTTGTTGGAGGCTAGGACAATTTTCATGGATCGAATGGCAGGGCCGCGCCGGGCGCGCCTGCAATGGCAAAAAGGTTTTCAGCGCCGCGACGCGCCGGGGCGGCGCAGGGCGGCGTTGATTTCGGCAATCGAGCGCTCGATGGCGGCATCGCTGAGCGCGTCTTCGGGCGCTGCCAGCGCTTCGGACTGCAGCGTCGACTGGAACATCTCGTCGTCCAGCGTTTCCGTGGAGATGCTGCCCGGCGGACTCTGCGGGCCGGGCATTTCCCATTCCAGCGCGATCGCGGTGACATTGTCGCTGCTGCTGCCCGCACGCTGCAGCGCCGCGTCCACCAGCCGTGGCACGCACAGGGATACTGCATCGCGCGCCAGACCCGCGAGCAGCTCGGCCTCGCTCAGCGGGTCCCACAGGCCATCCGAGCACAGCAGCAGGCGATCGCCGCGCGCCAGCCGGCTCGGCCCGGCCTGGTCGAAAAGCGGCAGCGAGGGCGAGCCCAGGCAGGTGAACAGCAGGTTGCGGTTGACGCTGCCGGCCTGCGGCGGGTCGGAGCGTTCGGCGATCTCGCGATAGGAATGGTCGCGCGTGCGCGCCAGCAGCACCTCGCCGTGCACCAGGTACAGGCGCGAATCGCCGCAGTGTATCCAATGCACCTGGCCCTGCTGCAGCAGCGCCGCGACCAGCGTGGTGCGCGGCGCATCGGCCATGGAGCGCTCCCGCGCATGGCGCAGGATATGGTGGTGGGCCTGCAGCAGGGCTTCGGAAAGAAAGGCCGGCACATCGGCAATGCACGGCGTGGCGCGCGCCTGGAACAGCGCAAAGCACTGCTGCATGGCAATCTGCGCGGCGACCTCGCCCTCGGCGTGCCCGCCCATGCCGTCGGCCAGCACCAGCAGGCAGGCTTCACGCGTATAGCAGTAGCCCATGCGGTCCTCGTTCTTCTCGCGGCCGCCGCGGCGACTGAGCTGGAATACCGAGAACTTCATGGCGCGGGCGGCGTGCCGCGCGCGCCGCTGATTTTCTGCACGCTTTTGCGCGTGTCGCTGACCAGGGCGCCGATCTGCAGGCGCATTTTCTCGGCCACGCTGAGCCGGGTATGGCGGCGCTCGCCCTCGCGGTTGAGTTCCTTTTGCAGCGCGAACACCGACTGCGGCCGCGACAGCGGGTCGGGCGCCATGCACCACTCGACCACCTCGATCAGCTTGTCGGAATAGACGCCGCGCAGCTTGGACAGGGCCTGACCCAGCCGGTCCTTCTCCTGGCGCTGGGGCGCGGCCGGCGGCGGCACGCCCTGCATGCAGGCATAAATGCAGGCGCCTATCGCATAGATGTCGGTCCACGGCCCCATGGACTCGCCGCGGCGGTACATCTCGGGCGCGGCAAAGCCCGGCGTATACATCGGCCGGATGAAGCTGCCTTCCTTGGAGAGCACTTCGCGCGCCGCGCCGAAATCGATCAGCACGGCGCGGTCGTCATCGGTGATGAAGATGTTCGCCGGCTTGATGTCGAGGTGCAGCATCTTGTGCTGGTGAACGATGCGCAGACCGCGCAGCACTTCGTCGAACAGCGAGCGTATGGAGGATTCGCGCAGCACCTTGTCGGACTTGATGGTGCGCGCCGTGAGAATGAATTCCTGCAGGTTTGCGCCTTCAAGGTAATTCATGACCATGTACACGGTCTCGTTCTCGCGAAAGAAATTGAGCACGCTGACCACCGAAGGGTGGGACAGCTGGGCCAGCGAGCGGCCTTCCTCGAAAAAGCTCTTGAGCCCCAGGCGATAGAGCGACAGCTTCTCGGGCACGACCTGCGGCAGGCGCTGGCCGGGATCGCGCAGCGCCAGCGACGCCGGCAGGTATTCCTTGATCGCGACCTGCTGGCCTGCGGCGTCCAGCGCCAGATAGACCACGCCAAATCCCCCTGCCGCCAGGCGCCGCAGAATGCGGTATCCCCCTATCACGCTATCGGGAGGAAGGGGAGCAGGCTTGAGCTTGGAAGACATTTTTTACGGGTAAACCTCGTGAATGGGGCGGAACCCGGATAATCAACGGATTGCAAGCAACCATCAAAAGTCCAATGTCAGTTTACAGCATGACCGGATACGCCAGCGCCCAGCACGGCGCGTCTGCCGAGGGTGCTGAGGCGCCTACGGGCAACCGGCGACTCGGTCTCGAGATCCGTTCGGTCAACAGCCGCTTCCTCGACCTGTCGTTCCGTCTGCCCGACGAATTGCGCATGCACGAGCCGGCGCTGCGCACCCTGCTCACCGCCCGCCTCAAGCGCGGCAAGGTCGAAGTGCGCGCCGCCATCGAATCCGACGACAGCGGCGCCGTGCCCCAGCCTTCGCCCCAGCTGCTGCAGCGCCTGGTCTCGGCGCAGGACACCATCCAGGCCTGGCTGCCCAACGCCCGGCCCTTGAGCGTCTCCGACGCGCTGCGCCTGTGCGGCGCCAACGAAGGCGACCGTGG
>JBBKVU010000311.1:0-3713 GCA_037968595.1 Comamonas sp. | reverse complement strand
AGGCGCAGCGCCAGCGCGCGTGGCGCTTCGCCGGGCAGCGGCGTTTCGTCGACTTCGGGCGAGACGGTGTCGAAGGGCAGGCCCAGGCGTGTCAGCAGCTCGCGGCGGTAGCGCGAGGTCGAGCCCAGAATCAAGGGACGCTGGCGCAAAGGGTTCGGAGTGGCGGGGGATTCAAGCATGGGCCGATTCTCTTACACTGGCCGCCATGACCAAGGAATTTTCCCCGGAACGGCTCGATGTCAAGGCGTTTGCGCAAGCGCAGGCGCACATCGAAGGCCAGGACCCGCTCTCGCAATTCAACCGCCTGGCGCTCGAAGCCCAGGGCCCGCACGATGGTGTGCATGTACGCTGGGCTGCCCAGGGCGAGCTGCGCGCCGAGATCGGCGCCGAGCCCCAGGTGTGGCTGCATCTGCAGGGCGAAACCGACCTGCCGATGATCTGCCAGCGCTGCCTCACGCCCGCGCCTATTGCCCTGGACGTCGAGCGGTCTTTCCGCTTCGTCGCCGATGAAGCCACGGCCGAAGCGCTGGACGACGAAAGCGAGGAAGATCTGCTGGCCTTGAGCAAGGAGTTCAATCTGCTCGAGCTGCTCGAGGACGAACTGCTGATGGAACTGCCCGTGGTTCCGTTGCACGACATCTGCCCCGAAGCCGTGCCCCTGGCTTCGAGCGACGAGGATTTCGAACAGGCCAACAACGAAAAGCCCAATCCTTTTGCGGCACTTGCCGGCCTGCGTATTTCCAAGCCTAAGCAATAATCCACCACGTCTGTACAGTCCGTGCAGCACACCGGGGTCCGCAAGCCAGGAGCCGCCCGGAGCGAAGTCGCTCAGGGGGTTATTACCGCTTTCAAATTGTTTGCGTTATACTCTTAGGCTTCTCGCGAATCCCCTCGTGTCTTCAATGGGCTGATCGCGTTTTTTACCAACCCCTTCAAGACTCAGGAGCCATCATGGCTGTTCAGCAAAACAAAAAATCCCCCTCCAAGCGCGGCATGCACCGTTCGCACAACGCTCTGAACGTGCCCGGCATCGCTGTCGAGCCGACGACCGGTGAAACCCACCTGCGTCACCACATCAGCCCCACCGGTGTCTACCGCGGCCGTCAGGTGCTGAAGAACAAGTCTGAAGCCTGATCTTCGACCGCTCCCACAGGGCCCGCGGCTACAAAAAAAGTAGCGCGGGCCTTTGTGTTTTTGAACGCATGATTTTTTCTTTGAGACCTCAATGCAGGTCCGCAAGTCGCCCATGATCACACTGGCTGTTGACTGCATGGGGGGCGATCACGGCCCCCGCGTCACGCTCGCGGCGTGCCGTCAGTTTCTCGACAAACACCCTAAGGCGCATCTGCTGCTGGTCGGCAAGCCCGACAGCCTGGAATCCTTCCAGCATGAGCGTGTCACGCTGGTGCCGGCTACCGAAGTCGTCGGCATGGATGACCCCGTCGAGGTCGCGTTGCGACGCAAAAAAGACTCTTCCATGCGTGTGGCCATCGAGCAGGTCAAATCCGGCGCCGCGGCGGCGGCCGTTTCGGCCGGCAACACCGGTGCCCTGATGGCGATTGCGCGCTACGTGCTCAAGACGCTTGACGGCATAGACCGTCCCGCGATTGCCGCCCAGCTGCCCAACAGCAAGGGCCATGCCACCACGGTGCTCGACCTGGGCGCCAATGTCGACTGCACAGCAGAGCATCTGCTGCAATTTGCCTTCATGGGCACGGCCCTGGTCTCGGCGCTCGAGGAGAACTCCAAGGCATCGGTGGGGCTGCTCAACATTGGCGAAGAAGCCATCAAGGGCAGCGACATCATCAAGCGCAGCGGCGAGCTGCTGCGCAAGGCCGGCCAGGCCGGCGAAATCAATTTCTTCGGCAATGTCGAAGGCAATGACATCTTCAAGGGCACGGTGGACATCGTGGTCTGCGACGGCTTTGTCGGCAATGTCGCGCTCAAGACCAGCGAAGGCGTGGCCTCGATGATCAGCAATGGACTCAAGCAGGAGTTCAAGCGCAACATCTTCACCAAGCTGGCGGCCGTCGTCGCCTACCCGGTGCTGTCGGCGCTGATGAAGCGCATGGACCACCGACGCTACAACGGCGCCGCGCTGCTGGGCCTGCGCGGCCTGGTTTTCAAGAGCCATGGATCGGCAGATGCGATTGCTTTCGAGTACGCATTGACCCGGGCGTATGATGCGGCCTGCAATAACTTGCTCGACCGCGTTCAGTCCCGGATTGCCCGTGCAGCTCCCTTGCTGGACGCCGTGCCAGCCACTCCGGTTCCGGCAGTGTCGGCGTCTTGAGCTTAAAAACAGATGAGAATTTATTCCCGCATCACCGGCACCGGAAGTTATCTGCCTCCGCGGCGCGTGACCAACCAGGACATGCAGGCCGATCTGGCCTCGCGTGGCATTGAAACTTCGGACGAATGGATTGTCGAGCGCACCGGCATCCGGGCGCGGCATTTCGCCGAGCCCGACGTCACCAGCAGCGACCTGGGCCTGGAGGCCGCGCGCAAGGCGCTCGAGGCCGCTGGCCGCACGCCCGAGGAAGTCGACCTGATCATCGTCGCGACCTCCACGCCCGACATGGTCTTTCCTTCGGCCGCGACCATCCTGCAGCACAAGCTTGGCGCCAACGGCTGCCCGGCGTTTGACGTGCAGGCCGTGTGCAGCGGCTTCGTCTACGCGCTCACGGTGGCCGATGCGCTGATCCAGACCGGATCGGCCAAGTGCGCGCTGGTGATAGGCGCCGAGGTCTTCAGCCGCATTCTCGATTTCAACGACCGCACGACCTGCGTGCTGTTTGGCGACGGCGCGGGCGCGGTGGTGCTCGAGGCTTCCGAGCAGCCCGGCATCCTGGCCAGCAACCTGCATGCCGACGGCAAGCACAGCGGCATCCTGTGCGTGCCGGGCAATGTCTCGGGCGGCAAGATCCTGGGCGACCCGGTGCTCAAGATGGACGGCCAGGCGGTGTTCAAGCTGGCCGTGGGCGTGCTCGAGAAAGCCGCGCGCGCCACGCTCGACAAGGCCGGCATGACCGATGCCGACATCGACTGGCTGATTCCGCACCAGGCCAATATCCGCATCATGCAGAGCACGGCCAAGAAGCTCAAGCTGCCGATGGAAAAAGTCATCGTCACCGTCGATCAGCATGGCAACACCTCGGCGGCGTCGATTCCGCTGGCGCTGGACCATGGCGTGCGCTCGGGCCAGATCAAGCCCGGACAGAACCTGCTGCTCGAAGGCGTCGGCGGCGGCTTCACCTGGGGCGCGGTGCTGCTCAAGCTGTAAGCTGCTGCGCAGCACTGTCGGGGCGGCCAGGCCGCCCCTTTTTTCACCAAAATCACAGACCATGAGCATGAAGAAATTTGCATTTGTCTTTCCTGGTCAGGGCTCGCAATCCGTGGGCATGCTGGATGCATGGCAGGACCACCCCGTGGTTGTCCAGACCCTGGCCGAAGCTTCCGACGCGCTGGGCGAGGACGTCGCCCGCCTGATCCACGAAGGCCCCAAGGAAGCGCTGGCGCTGACCACCAACACCCAGCCGGTGATGCTGGTGGCCGCGGTTGCCGCCTGGCGCGTCTGGAACGCCGAAGGTGGCGCCCAGCCCGCGGCCCTGGCCGGTCATTCGCTGGGCGAGTATTCCGCGCTGGTGGCCTCGGGGGTGCTGACGCTGGCCCAGGCCGCGCCGCTGGTGCGCCTGCGCGCCCAGGCCATGCAG
>JBBKVU010000310.1:0-4755 GCA_037968595.1 Comamonas sp. | reverse complement strand
AGGCTGCTTTCAGGCTGGGAGCAGCGCACGATGGTGCGCTCGGCTTCGTCGGCGGTGAGCAGGCCGTCGGCCTGATCACCGCCGCCGAAGCCGAGCGCACCATCGTGCGCTGCTCCCAGGCTGAAAGCAGCCTGCACCCGCTGGTGCGACTGGCCCATGTGTCCATGGTGCGCGCCGATGGCGCGCCGGCGTTCGATGTCGAGACGCTGACCCAGTACGTGGCCCAGCGCTGCGGCCTGCCCTATCTGCGCATCGATCCCCTGCGCGTAGACGCCGGCCGGGTCGCCGAGACCATGAGCGCCAGCTATGCCGAGCGCCACAAGGTCTTGCCGGTGCAGGTCACGCCCGACGAAGTGGTGGTTGCCACTTCCGAGCCGCTGATGGACGACTGGGTGGCCGAGGTCGAGCGCCAGGCGCGGCGCAAGGTGCGCCGGGTGATGTCCAATCCGCTCGACATCAAGCGCCTGACAGCGGAATTCTTTGCGTTGGCGAAGTCGGTGCGCGCCGCGCAGAAAAGCGGCGGCGCGGCCAGCAGCGCGAGCTTCGAGCAGCTGGTGGAGCTGGGCAACACCAGCAAGCAACTCGATGCCAACGACCAGGGCGTGGTGCGTGTCGTCGACTGGCTGTGGCAGTACGCTTTTGACCAGCGCGCCAGCGATATCCACCTCGAGCCGCGGCGCGAGCAGGGCGTGATCCGCTTTCGCATCGACGGCGTGCTGCACCCGGTCTACCACCTGCCCATGGGCGTGCTCAATGCCATGGTGGCGCGCGTCAAGCTCTTGGGCCGCATGGACGTGGTGGAGAAGCGCCGCCCTCAGGACGGGCGCATCAAGACCCGCAACCCGCGCGGTGTCGAAGTCGAAATGCGTCTGTCCACGCTGCCCACGGCGTTTGGCGAAAAGATGGTGATGCGCATCTTCGATCCGGACAACGCGGTCAAGGATCTCGCCGGCCTGGGCTTTGCGCCGCACGATGCCCAGCGCTGGGAATCGCTGGTGCGCAGCCCGCACGGCATCATTCTGGTGACCGGCCCCACGGGCTCGGGCAAGACCACCACGCTGTATGCCACGCTCAAGCGCATTGCGACCGAAGAGGTCAATGTCAGCACGGTTGAAGACCCGATTGAAATGATAGAGCCCAGCTTCAACCAGACCCAGGTTCAGACCCAGCTTGACTTCGGTTTCACCGAAGGCCTGCGCGCGCTGATGCGCCAGGACCCGGACATCATCATGGTCGGCGAAATCCGCGATCTGGCCACGGCCGAGATGGCGGTGCAGGCCGCGCTGACCGGCCACCTGGTGTTCTCCACGCTGCACACCAACGACGCGCCCAGCGCGGTGAGCCGGCTGATGGAGCTGGGCGTACCGTCCTATCTGATCAACGCCACCTTGCTGGGCGTGCTGGCCCAGCGGCTGGTGCGCACGCTGTGCCCGCAATGCAAGCAGCCCGACGAAGCATCGGCGCGCGACGACCTGGCCGAGGCGGTCAAGCCCTGGAAGCTCAATGGCGGCTACCGCCCCTACCAGCCCGTGGGCTGCACCGACTGCCGCATGACGGGCTTCAAGGGCCGCACCGGCCTGTACGAGCTGCTCACCGTGAGCGAGGCGCTCAAGGACCTGATCCATGCCAATCCGTCGATAGACGGCCTGCGCCGCCAGGCCGTGGCCGACGGAATGCGGCCCCTGCGCCTGGCGGGCGCACTGCGCGTGGCCGAAGGCCTGACCACGCTGCCCGAAGTCATAGGCGCGACGCCGCAACTGAGCTGAAGGTTCCTCGGTACAAACCCTTGGGGACGCTGGGCAGGACATCTGTCGAAAACGCGCAAACCCAGTCTGCATGCGGCCTGCAGCCCGATTTCAAAGCGCCTGAAGTAGGCCGCAATGAATGGCCGCTGTAGGTGGAATCCACATTCGGACACAACTTCTCTGGCCCCACAATCGCGTCATCGTGATTTCCGTCTAGGAGACATTTTTGTGAAAATCAAGAGTCAAAAAGACTTTTTTGCCGGGTTGATGTTCTTGGTCATCGGTCTCGCCTTCGCGATCGGTGCAGTGGACTACAACATCGGTACGGGTGCGCGCATGGGTCCCGGGTATTTCCCGCTCATTCTGGGCGTGTTGATGTCCATTCTCGGTATTGCCATCGGCGCCAAGGGCCTGATCGTTGAGACCGCCGATGGCGACAAGATTGGCAAGTGGGCCTGGAAGCAAGTCTTCTTCATCCTGGCTGCCAACTTCGCGTTCGGCATTCTGCTGGTCGGTGTTCCTGCACTGGGCATTCCCCAGTTCGGCCTGATCGTTGCAATCTACGGCCTGGTGTTCATCGCCAGCCTGGGTGGCTACTCCTTCAACACCAAGGAAGTTGCCATTCTGGCGACCTGCCTGGCTGTGGGTAGCTATGGGGCTTTCGTCTGGGCGCTGAATTTGCAGTTCCCCGTGTGGCCTAGCTTCATCACGGGTTAAGGGAGCATCGTTCGTGGAACTTCTTGACAATCTGGCACTCGGCTTCGGCGTTGCCTTTACCTTCCAAAACCTGATTTACTGCTTCATCGGCTGTCTGTTGGGTACCCTCATCGGCATCCTGCCGGGCATCGGCCCCGTGGCGACCATCGCCATGTTGCTGCCCGCTACCTATGCACTGCCTCCCGTGGCGGCGCTGATCATGCTGGCCGGTATTTACTACGGCGCGCAGTACGGTGGCTCGACCACCGCGATTCTGGTGAACCTGCCGGGCGAGTCCTCGTCGGTGGTGACCGTGATTGACGGCTACCAGATGGCGCGAAAAGGCCGGGCGGGTCCCGCGCTGGCGGCCGCCGGTATCGGTTCGTTCTTCGCTGGCTGCGTGGGCACCATCATCCTGGCTGCGTTTGCTCCTCCGCTGACCGAAGTCGCGTTCAAGTTCGGCCCTGCTGAATACTTCTCGCTGATGACCCTGGGCCTGATCGGCGCCGTGGTGCTGGCTTCGGGTTCGCTGCTCAAGGCGATTGCCATGATCGTGCTGGGCCTGCTGTTCGGCATGGTCGGCACCGACGTGAACTCCGGTGTTGCCCGCTACAGCTTCGACATCCCCGAACTGACCGACGGCATCGACTTCGTCGTGATCGCCATGGGTGTGTTTGGCTACGGCGAAATCATTGCCAACCTGTCCAAGCCCGAAGACGAGCGCGAAGTGTTCACCGCCAAGGTGACGGGTCTGATGCCTACCGCAGAAGACTTCAAGCGCATGCTGCCAGCGATGCTGCGCGGTACGGCTCTGGGTTCGGCGCTGGGCATCCTGCCTGGTGGCGGCGCCATGCTGTCGGCCTTTGCTGCCTACACCATCGAAAAGAAGACCAAGCTCAAGCCGGGCGAAGTTCCTTTCGGTCAAGGCAACATCCGTGGCGTGTGTGCTCCCGAGTCGGCCAACAATGCCGGTTCGCAGACCTCGTTCATTCCCCTGCTGACGCTGGGCATCCCCCCGAACGCCGTGATGGCGCTGATGGTGGGCGCGATGACGATCCACAACATCCAGCCTGGTCCACAGGTGATGACCAGCAACCCCGAACTGTTCTGGGGCCTGATCGCCTCGATGTGGCTCGGCAACCTGATGCTGATCATCTTGAACCTGCCGCTGATCGGCGTCTGGATCAAGCTGCTGACGGTTCCTTACCGCTGGCTGTTCCCCGCCATCGTGCTGTTCTGCGCGATCGGTGTGTACGGCACGAAGAACAGCGAGTTCGACGTCTGGATGGTGGGCATCTTCGGTTTCGTCGGCTATGTGTTCCACAAGCTGGGCACCGAACCCGCACCGCTGCTGCTGGGCTTCATCCTGGGCCCGATGATGGAAGAAAACCTGCGCCGTGCGCTGCTGCTGTCGCGTGGCGACTGGAGCGTGTTCGTGACGCGTCCCATCTCCGCCAGCTTCCTGGCTCTGGCCGTGATCCTGCTGATCATCGTGCTGCTGCCGGCGGTGAAGAACCGCCGCGAAGAGGCCTTCGTCGAAGACTGACGCAGCTGCAAGCCCTGGACACCGGGGCCTGCAAGCAGAAACGGCACCCACGGGTGCCGTTTTTTTTGCCTGTTTGCCGCGCTGCCCAATGCCGACCTGGGCGGTCGCCGTGGCAGTACAGGCCACAATAGGGGGCTGGTATCACAAGGTTCCCATGCTTGCTCCGACTCCCCCGGCACAGCACCCCCAGCGGGTGCTGCTGCACAATGAAATCCATGCGCGCCCGGCCGAGGTAATGGCCGCGCCGCTGGCCATCACGCAAATCGTGATGTGGGCCGATGCGGCCCAGCGCGAAGCCAGCCGCAGCCATGTGGCGCGCCTGCTGCGCGACCACCACCAGCCGCCGCCCGATGACAGCACCACCCATCTGCGCTGCGACCTTGGCGCCTTCCGCCTGCGCTGGGAGCTGCACACCGAATTCGTTTCCTGGACTTTCAGCGTCGCGCTGGACGATTCCAGCGAGCTCGATGCGCGCGCGCCGCGCAGCGCTCTGTCCCAGGTGCCGCGCGAGTGGCTTGCGGCCCTGCCGGGCCAGTGCCTGAGCAGCCTGCACCTGTGGGCGCTGACGGTGGGCGAAGAGCAGCGCCAGCGCCTGGTGCGCCACATGCTGCACGAGGAGAACGTCGTGGCCTCGACCGTGGTCGACGGCGCGGCGCAGCTGTTCACCGACTTTTCCATCCATGCCGACGGCTGCTCGCGCATGCTGGTGTTTGCCCAGGAGCCGATGTCGCCGCAGCGCCTGGGACGGCTGGTCCAGCGCCTGCTGGA
>JBBKVU010000309.1:0-2945 GCA_037968595.1 Comamonas sp. | reverse complement strand
CAGCACCAGGCCCAGGCCGGCCGCCGCGGTGACGTAATGCTCGTACGGCGCGCTTTCACGCGCATCGTCGTAGGCAATCATTTCGTGAACACAGTCCTTGACGCTTTTTTCCATGGCAGCTCTCCTGGGCAGACGATGCAAGGCTTGAAGTTAATCGCTCAGGCGCTGCCAACGGGCCGGCGCAAAGGCCCTCGCCGCGTAGTCCATCAGGATGGCGAGCGCCCTTTACATTTTGGAAAGCGAGGATTCGGGCGCGCCAGAGGCGGCAAACTGAACGGCGCTGGCAAAACCCGTTCCCTGCGATTCTGGTTTGGGCGGATGAAAAACCGGCTGGGCCGAATTGAGTGCAAAGAGAATGCGGTCTTCACGCGTACCGCCCAGGCGCTGAATGACAATGGCCCCGTCGTCATGGATATAAATACGCAATTGCGGCGCCCTGGGACTTTGCCAATAACAGGGATTGCCGTCGAGACAATGCCAATTGTTTTCCGCCGACATCTGGGTGTGCAGCAAGCCGTCCAGATAAGCTTGGTCATCGTGGTAGGTGGATTCCACCGCATGCCAATGCGCAAGCAGGCTGTCGTAAGCCTGCTGCCGGGAACTGCAAGGCGCCATGCTTTCAATGCGCTTGAGAAAAGCGACGGCACGACGCTCAAACTCGTAAAACAAGCTGACCTCCTTGAATGTAAGCCGAGTTCGCCCGCGTTGGTTACGAATGGTCGTCAATATGCCATTTCTAACAGATAACCAGTATCACTGTCGAGTAACAAGCGCCTAAGTTTCATACGGTTTCAATTACTGCTTGTTTTTATCGAAATGCAGGGCATTGTTTGCAAGGTTCATCCTTGATTTCCATCAAACCCACCAAGGAAATACCATGCACCGTCCCCAACCTGCCGATCCACCCACTGCGCCGCCCGTGCCTTCCACCCCGCCCGGGGAGACGCCGATAGGCGATCCACCGCAAAGCCCGATCACCGAGCCGCCCATTCAGGATCCACGCCCCGGACGCGAAGCAGGCTGAAGAATCCGCTGTCCATGGCGTTCAGCCATGGCCAGCCTGGCGCCAACGTTTTTGCACATGCCTGACGGTAAACGAACCTCGGGGATGCGCGATCCCGCGCCTTGCGCCGCCCCGCTCCTTGCTCCACGCAATGGACACGGCGACCCTGCGGGCGACATGGCAGAGACCACGCTGCACTTTTTATAGTTCAATTCTGATAGCAAACTATTCAATAAATACAACGTTTACCTCCGGTTTTTCGTTGAATTATTAAGTACCGGCAATGCTTTCACGCTCTCTTTTTTGAAGTTTTCTGGAACTTAGCCACGCCGGCCGGACTCAGACAGGCTTTTTACCCCCCTGACCTATCCGAAGGAGCTGCTTCCGTGCTGTCTTTGACCCGCCGTTTCTCGCATTTCATCGCCGCTGCCAGCCTGGCACTGGGCGCTTTGGCACCCCACATGGCCAGTGCCGCCGAATTCGTCAGCATCAAGGGTGCTTCGGTGAATGTGCGCGAAAAACCGAACACCCGTTCCGACACGCTGTGGGAGCTGGGCCGGGGTTATCCGCTGCAGGTCACGCAGCGCCAGGGCAAGTGGCTCAAGGTGCGCGATTTCGAATCCAGCCTGGGCTGGGTGCATGCTCCGTTGACGGCCAAGACGCCGCACCTGGTGGTGACCGCCCGCAGCGCGAACCTGCGCTCGGGTCCGGGCGAGAAGTTCAAGCGCGTTGCACGGCTGGAGCAGCATGAAGTGGTGCGCACCCTCAAGCATTCGGGCGGCTGGGCCCAGGTGCGGCGCGAGAACGGCCAGCAAGGCTGGATGGCCAAGCGCCTGGGCTGGGGCTGGTAATCACCGCAGTCCGCGCCGCCCCCGAGAGGCGGCGTGGCACGCAGCCGACCCGGCTTCAGCCCGCCACGATGACCTGCGCGCGCGGCGCATAGCCGTGGTTCAGCGGACCATGGCCGCTGCCGGTGTGTACATTGGCGCCGGCAGCAATGGCGCCCAGAATATAGTGGCGCGCGCGCGCCACGGCTTCGGGCAGCGCCGCGCCTGACGCCAGTTCGGCCGCAATCGCCGATGACAGCGTGCAGCCCGTGCCATGGCCGTTGTGGGTCACGATGCGCGCCGATTCCAGCCGGTGGCTCACGCCCTTGGCGTCGACCAGCAGGTCAACCACCCAGTCGCCGGGAAGGTGGCCGCCCTTGAGCAGCACCGCGGGCGCGCCCAGCGCCAGCAACTCGCGGGCCGCGGCGTCAAGCGCCTCGATGCCATCGATGCTCCGCCCCAGCAGCCAGCCGGCTTCGTCCAGGTTGGGCGTGATCAATTCGACCAGCGGAAACAGTTCCTGCACCAGCGCATCGGCGGTTTCCGCGGCCACCAAGCGGTCGCCGCTGGTGGCCACCATCACGGGGTCGAGCACCACATGGGGCAACTGGTAACGGCGTATGGCGTCGGCCACCACGCGCACGGTCTCGGGCGTGGCAAGCATGCCGATCTTCACCGCGTCGACACCGATGTCCTGGACCACGGCATCGATCTGCGCCTGGAGGATGTCGGCCGGCACGGCGTGAATGGCCCGCACGCCGCAGGTGTTCTGCGCGGTGATCGCGGCTATCGCCGTCATGCCGTAGCAGCCCAGCGCGCTGAAAGTCTTGAGGTCGGCCTGAATGCCCGCGCCGCCACCGCTGTCGGAGCCGGCAATGGAGAGCACGCGCAGATAGCGCGCGGCGCGTTCGGGGGCGGAAGCTGGCAGGCCCGAAGCCGCCTGGGCGGATTGCGCCGGGTGAGGAATTGTCATGGGAAAATTATGGCGCATCTGGCGCCCTCCCCGCAGCTTCGACGCGCGCCCGGTCTAGCGGCGCCGCGTCAAAGCGAAATCCTGCGCATCGTCATGCTCCAGTTGCGGCACCGGCGCGCTTTCGTCCTTGAGCGCCACGCCG
>JBBKVU010000308.1:0-3703 GCA_037968595.1 Comamonas sp. | reverse complement strand
CGGCTCCGGCCATGCCGGCGCAGCCTGCGGCCGAAACGCAGCAACTTGCGCCCGCGTTCGTGATGCCGGCCCAGCCCGGCGCGCTGCACCTGTGGCTGGTGAAATGGGTGGTGCCGGCGCTGCTGCCGCTGGCCTTGCTGCTGGCCTGGGACCTGGCGGTGCGCTTGTCTGGAACGATGCTGGTGCCGCCGCCCAAGGAAGTCGGGTTGATGCTCTGGGACTTCGCGTTTGGCGGCATCTATGACGACGCCTTCAGCGAGACCCTGGGCATTCACTGGATCAAGTCGATGTCGCGCGTCTACGGCGCTTTTGCGCTGGCCGCGCTGGTCGGTATTCCGCTGGGCCTGGTGATAGGCAAGAACGCGACGATTCGCCGCGTGGTCGACCCGACGCTGCAGATGCTGCGCCCCGTGCCGGTCACGGCCTGGCTGCCGCTGTCGATGATCTTCTTTGGCGTGGGCCCGAACGCCGCGATCTTCCTGGTGTTCCTGGGCGCGTTTTTTCCCATCGTCATCAACACCACATTCGGCGTGAAGTCGGTCGAGGTGCGGCTGTTCGAGGCCGCGGCAATGCTGGGCTGCTCGGGAGCGTCGATGTTTCGCCAGGTGGTGCTGCCCGCGGCGCTGCCGTCGATCTTCAACGGCCTGCGCCTGGGACATGGCATCGCCTGGTTCCTGATCGTCGTCGGCGAGATGACCGGCGTGCCCGAAGGCCTGGGCGCGGCCATCATGGACGGCCGCATGCTGTCGCGCACCGATGTCGTGATCGCAGGCATGGTCGTCATCGGCTTCACCGGCTTTGTCACCGACCGCCTGCTTGTCGCCCTCAACAACCGTCTGCTCAAATGGAGCCCGCAACACAATGTCTGATTCCATCGCCCACCGCAAGCCGACGCCCATTCTCGACATCGCGAATGTCAGCAAGGTCTTCAATCTCAACGGCCGTCCCATCCATGCACTCAAGGACGTCAACCTGCAGATCCACAAAGGCGAATTCGTCTGCCTGATCGGCGCCTCGGGCTGCGGCAAGTCGACGCTGCTGCGCATCATGGGCGGCTTCGAGCCGGTGTCCACGGGCTCGGCGCGCATGTACCACGCGCCCATCCAGGAGCCCGGCCCGGAGCGCGGCATGGTGTTCCAGGACTACGGCCTGTTTCCCTGGCTCACGGTGCGCGAGAACATCGCTTTCGGCCCCAAGCAGCGCGGTCTGCCCGCGGCGCGGCTCAAGGAGATTTCGGACCACTTCGTGAACATGGTGGGCCTGGGCAAGTTTGCCGACCATTTCCCCAACCAGCTGTCGGGCGGCATGAAGCAGCGCGTGTCGATTGCGCGCGCGCTGGCCAATGACTGCGAAGTGCTGCTGATGGACGAGCCGTTCGGCGCGCTCGATGCGCTGACGCGCGAAGTGCTGCAGCAGGAGCTGCTCGACATCTGGGAAAAGACCAAGCTGACGGTGATTTTCGTCACCCATGCAGTCGAGGAAGCCGTGCTGCTGGCCGACCGCGTGGTGGTGATGACCGCAGGGCCGGGCCGCGTCGAACGCGACTACCGCATTCCGCTGGAGCGCCCGCGCTGCATCACCGCGCCCGAGTTCAATGCGGTGCGCCGCGAGCTGACCGAAATGCTCAGCAGCCATGTGTCGCTGCCCAAGGCCGCGTGATGCTGGACAGCCTGCAGTCCTGGCCCCAGGCGCTGCGCGACGCAGCCTATGACAACACGGCGGCGGTGCATGACAGCGCAGTGCAGCTGGCAGGCTTTGATGCGCGCAGCGCCGCGCTGCTGGCGCGCGCAGCCGGCGACATCGACCAGCGCTACGGCGCTGCCGAGCGCCAGCGGTTCGACTATTTCACGGGCCGCTCCGACGCGCCCACGCTGCTGTTCATTCACGGCGGCTACTGGCAGATGCGCCACAAGAACAGCTTTCGCTTTGTCGCCGAAGGCGCGCTGGCGCGGGGCCTGAACGCCGCGCTGCTGGGCTATACGCTGGCGCCCCAGGCCAGTCTCACGCAGATTGTCGAGGAAGTGCGCCAGGGCATTGCCGCGGTGCGCGCGCATGCGCTGGCCCGCGGACGCAGCGGCGACATCCTGCTGTGCGGCTGGTCGGCCGGCGCTCATCTGACGGCGCTGGGCCTGGCCTGCGAAGGCGTGCGCGCAGGCCTGGGCATCAGCGGCATCTACGATCTTGCGCCGCTGCAGCACACCTATCTGAACGCCGCGCTGCAGCTCACGGCGACCGAACTGCGCACGCTCAGTCCGCTGCATCTGCCGCTGGTGGACAAGCCGTTCATCACCGCGTTCGGCACGGCGGAGCTGCCGCAGCTGCAGGCGCAGAGCCTGGCGCTGTCGCTGTATCGCCAGGGCTGCGAAGGCGGTCTGATGGCGGTGGATGGGGCCGATCATTTCAGCATTCTGAATGCGCTGGCGGATGCGCGTGGGGTGTTGTTGCAGGGATTGATTTCCTGTCTTTAAACCGGGGAGTGCTGATTTTTTAGGGCAGGGCGTTCATGGTTCGACGCGGCCGGCGAGGCAGGCTCACCACGAACGGATACCCCTCAAGCCGCGACCCGCCCCTGTCTGGCCGCCTGCAGCGTGTGCAGCGTGATCTTCTTGACTTCATCGCGGCTCACGGCAATGTGCTTTTGCAGCAGCGCCTTGGTCGTGGCGGTGTCGCGCTGCAGCAGCGTGCGCAGGATCAGCGCATGCTCGTTGTAGGCCGCTTCTATGCGGTAGTTGCGCGTGAATTCCAGGCGCCGCACGACGCGTATGCGCTCGGTCAGGTCGCAGTGGATGCGCGCCATCTCGAGGTTGCCGCTGGCATGCACCAGCGCCATGTGAAAGGCTTCGTCCATCTGCGAGACTTCGGCGCAGGCGTTGAGCCGCTGGGACGGATCTACGCACCACAGCGCGCTCAAGGGTGCCAGCCTTTGTGCGAGATCGGGCGCCGCGCCCAGCAGGTCTATGGCCGCGCATTCCAGCACCGAGCGCACGTCATAGAGCTGCTCGAACACATGGAAGTCAATGCTGTTGACCAGCCAGCCGAGCTTGGGCATGACCGAGATATAGCCTTCGCGCTGCAGCCGCACCAAGGCCTCGCGTATCGGCGTGCGGCTCATGCCCAGCAGCGCGCTGACTTCGTTCTCGCTGAAGCGGTCGCCCGGCACGAAGTGGAAGTTGTCTAGCGCCTGCTTGAGCTGCGTGTATGCCGATGCGGCAAGGCTGGTTTGGGCCACGATGGTCTCCTGGTTTCTTGTAATGTGAGGCTTAGTGCGGACGCTTGCAATACGCGCGCCAGCCGCCGAAATCGGTGATGTCGGTGGCCTGGGCCAGCGCCTGGCCTTCGCAGATGAAGCCCTTGCAGGTTTCACCGCTGGCCAGCGTGACCGAGCCGATTCCCAGCGGCGCCGGCACGCCGGCGACAAAGCGGCCGAAATGGGCCAGCGGCATCTCCCAGACTTCGACGGCAATCGCGGCGCCACCTTCTGTGCCGCTGACCACGCGCGCGAGTCCGGGCTTGGGCGGCACGGTGCCTTGCAGCGCATAGAGGCGGTAGCTGGCGCTGGTGTGCGTGGCTTCGACAAAGCGCGCGCCGCAGGACTGCAGCTCATGGTTGAGCGGCATGCCGCGCAGATGCGCGCCGACCACGGCCACCTTGATCATTTCGCCGTGAGCGGCCACGTTCCAGCGGGCGGGCGCGGCGCTGGCGC